>NZ_BAABGA010000039.1:0-182057 GCF_039541335.1 Novipirellula rosea
GGAGATTGGGAGACAGGGAGATTGGGAGACAGGGAGATTGGGAGACAGGGAGATTGGGAGATTGGGAGATTGGGAGATTGGGAGATTGGGAGATTGGGAGATTGGGAGATTGGGAGATTGGGAGATTGGGAGATTGGGAGATTGGGAGTGCTCGGCGGGGAGCGCGGTGCAGACGGATTCGTGGTGTTCGCATGTGCCAGCCAATGACGGATGGCAGACAGAAAGATTGGTGCGACAGAAAAATTTACGGACGAAGTAACGCGTGCCCCGTTCTTCTGCCTTCATGTTTTTATTACCCATGTTTTTGCCTGTAATTGGTCGCCATTCGCAGTTGTCCACTGAGCAGCGATTCCATCGCAGTTTCGGCTCATTGATGTCGCTGTCTTTCTGTTTTTCACAGCTAGATGACGTAGCGTCATTCGTCCCGGATTAGCGATGGTCACTGTGCCAGTCATACTGGATAACTTCATGCGACCCAGCAAACACCGGTCCTCGCACGCTCCTGATTTGCTTAAGCAATCGCTTCTTATTTTCTAACCAGTGATTTTTTAACCTTTCCTCGGCGACGCTCGACTGTTTCATGATGGCCACAAGCGGGAGATTGATTCTCTCCGGCGCCATCTGGCGGTGCGACACTGCTCGTTGCAGAGAGATGTTTTCACGGATCAAGGTAAGTGAATAGACAGAAAGATTGGTGCGACAGTAAGATTTACGGACGAAGTAACGCGTGCCCCGTTCTTCTGCCTTCGTGTTTTTGTCACCCATGTTTTTGTCTGTAATTGGTCGCCATTCGCAGTTGTCCACTGAGCGGCGATTCCATCGCAGTTTCGGCTCATTGATGTCGCTGTCTTTCTGTTTTTCACAGCTAGATGACGTAGCGTCATTCGTCCCGGGTTAGCGATGGTCACTGTGCCAGTCATACTGGATAACTTCATGCGACCCAGCAAACACCGGTCCTCGCACGCTCCTGATTTGCTTAAGCAATCGCTTCTTATTTTCTAACCAGTGATTTTTTAACCTTTCCTCGGCGACGCTCGACTGCTTCATGATGGCCACAAGCGGGAGATTGATTCTCTCCGGCGCCATCTGGCGGTGCGACACTGCTCGTTGCAGAGAGATGTTTTCGCGGATCAAGGTAAGTGAATAGACAGGAAAATTGTTGCGACAGAAAGATTTACGGACGAAGTAACGCGTGCCTCGTTCTTCTGCCTTCATGTTTTTGTCACCCATGTTTTTGCCTATAATTGGTCGCCATTCGCACCTTCCGTTGAACAACGCGTCGATCGCTGCCGCTACTCGCTGAATGGTAGGCTTGGTCTCGGCACCGCTTTATTCGCCTGTCCCCCATTCGTCTGTCCCGGACTCTTTGTGTTTACGGCCTGATTGCACAGCGTCACTCGTGTCCGATTATCGCGGATCGAATTTGGTGATAGACAGAAAGATTGGTGCGACAGAAAGATGAGACTGCGATGACGATTCTCGCTTGGGTTTGGACGCTCACATCGTCGCCATTTTTTATCCTACCATCGTTTAACCTCTTGCTGAATCTCGGGTGTAGGCCGTTTGCGACGGAGAGAGTAGCCAAGCATCGTTCACTAAATATTTTCCTGCCCCCTCCATCTTCCTGTCCAACCTTCGGTTGTATGGAGTTGTTCGACCGACTCACGTCCGTGGCCATCGCTTTGCGTCGCGTTGCGACAGGGGAGAACGTTGAAGCGGTTAGCTTGGGTGACCCCAATAATTCCTATCCCGTTGAGCTGCTTTTGAAATGTTTCTGTCGCACCAATCTTTTTGTCGTTTCATGCGGTGTGAGCGATTTTGGCACGTCAGAACAAGCCGATTCCGGAATCTTCGGATCAATGCCGCGTGCGGGGATCACCTAAAATTGCGGTCGGTGATCGCTCTGATAGTGGATAGACAGAAAAATTGGTGCGACAGAAAGATGAGACTGCCATGGTGAATCGCGATTGGGCTCGGACGTTCACCTCGTCATCATTTTTTATCCTTTCGACTTTTAACCTTTTACTGTACCAATAGTGCGTGGGATTGGGTCGGAAAAACAACACCTATCGTCGCTTCGCGACTTTTGCTTTTCTGTTATGGTGTTCCACGGACTCACGTCCGTGGCTACTACATTTCGTCGCGTTGCGACTAGGTGACAGGCTGACGCCGCTCAGCTTGGGTGACCCCAGTAATTCCTATCCCGTTGATCTGCTTTTAAAATTTTTCTGTCGCACCAATCTTTCTGTCGTTACTTGCGGTGTGAGCGATTTTATTACGTCAGAACAAGCCGATTCCGGAATCTTCGGATCAATGCCGCGTGCGGGGATCACCCAGAATTTCGGTCGGTGATCGCTCTGATAGTGGATAGACAGAAAGATTGGTGCGACAGAAAGATTTACGGACGAAGTAACGCGTGCCCCGTTCGTCTGCCTTCATGTTTTTGTCACCCATGTTTTTGCCTGCAATTGGCCGCCATTCGCAGTTGTCGTTGAAGCATTACAACGCGTCGATCGCTGCCGCTACTCGCTGAATGGTAGGCTTGGTCTCGGCACCGCTTTATTCGCCTGTCCCCCATTCGTCTGTCCCTGACTCTTTGTGTTTACCACCTGATTGCACAGCGTCACTCGTGTCCGATTATCGCGGATCGAATTTGGTGATAGACAGAAAAATTGGTGCGACAGAAAAATGTGACTGCTATGGCGATTCGCGATTGGACTCGGACGCAAACGTCGTCGCCACATGTCGACCTTTCGGGACCCCATTTTTCTAGCCCCTCCATCTTTCGGCCCAACCTTGGGTTGAATGGATTGTACAATCCATCGCATCGCGTCTTTGGTGCGACTTCGGTAGCGATGTCTAGAATCCGCGAGTGCCATGCCTGAGACTGCGATCGCTATCGCGGCTATGTGTTTTTTTCGTACCCGAAACCCCATGCTGACGCATTTTAAAGTTGCGCGTTTAGATGTTCTTCTGGTTAAAGGCCCAGCTATTTGCCTAGCCTGGTCCAACGGGGCAGGTTTTAGGTGCACAGAAACCCAAGTGCCAACGGCCCGGTCATTTGCCAGCCGCCCTCAGTAGATCCGAGCAAACGACCGGACCGTTGGCCCTACAATTCATCCTTTTTCTTGGCCCCAGCCCGTTGGGCTGGGCTAGGTAAACTGCTGGGGCTTTGCCCCTCAATACAAAAGCGCAACTTCAAAACTGACGCATGAGGCTAAATGCACCGCCGCTTTCGTGCATTGCCCGTTGGCGTTCATTGGCTTGATTCGCGGGCAAATTTCTTGAAGCATTACTTGGCCGCGAATGTCGATGCGGGTGTTGTGGATTTGATCGGGATAGAAGAGTGTGAAGTGATGCTAGGTGAGAGGTCTCCGTAAGGAGTCATCGCACAACGTTCAACGAGTGTGATAGCTGATGGAGAATTCTGTAGAAAGCCATGAACCCAAAGCGGACCCTAACATCCGAGCGACAGTGTTCTACTCGCCCAGCGTGACGGTGCGAGATTCCTGCTAAGATCAATCAGAGCCCCCACCACCCGTCGATCCTAGCCGTTACCCGGCTAAAATGGAGACCGAAGTGAGACGCTATACATCAAACCTCGCGGTTGCCTTGTTTTGTTACATTACCGCAACACACGCGTTCGCGTGAGAATGCGTTTACATCTCCGGAGTCCATCGTGAATGTGACGATCGAACCGGTTGGATCGCCCGGTTTGGGAATGGAAAATCTTTAGTACGTGCCAGGTGAATCCCGCTGTTCGCCGATTTGGAACACCGATGAGAACTACAAATCCCTACGAAGCTCCATCGTCAGTAGAGTTCACTGACCACCATGATAATGCCGTTCATCCCGATTGGCGGTGGATGGTTTGTATGGTTCACCTGTTTTCTTCATTGTGCTTGTGGTCGTTGTTCTTTTCATCGGTCGGCGATGCGGGGTGGCAACTCACTTGCCACGGATATTGCTCGCTTGCTCTGTTTGGCCCCGATTCAATAATAATGCGTTTCACGCTGCCGCTACTGCTCGCTGCATTGCCGACGGCGGTTACATCACTCGTGTTCTGGCGTTTTTATCACAACTGCGACTGCGAGCGGGACGCCACCGGTCGCAATTTCTGGTTCTTGATGCTGGGGATTATCCTTGCCGTTATAAACGTTTCTTTGTACGATCCACTTGCCTAGTCCCAATTCTTTTCGGCTCGAACTGACGGCGAACAATTCGATGCACTCCCTGTTGCCGAGTCGCGGTGTTTGACCCTGTCATCGCTCGCGGTGTGAGCGATTTCGTCACGTTAGAGCAAACCGATTCCGGAATCTTCGGATCAATGCCGCGTGCGGGGATCACCCAGAATTTCGGTCGGTGATAGCTTTGATAGTGGTTAGACAGAAAGAAGTGGTGCGACAGAAAAATGAGACTGTTATGGCGATTCGCGATTGGACTCGGACGCTCACCTCGTCATCATTTTTTATCCTTTCATCTTTTAACCTTTTACTGTACCGATAGTGCGTGGGATTGGGTCGGAAAAACAACACCTATCGTCGCTTCGCGACTTTTGCTTTTCTGTTATGGCGTTCCACGGACTCACGTCCGTGGCTACTACATTTCGTCGCGTTGCGACTAGGTGACAGGCTATCGCACCCTTTGATCTGGTTTTCAAATCTTTCAGTCGCACCAATCTTTCTGGCGTGATTTGCGGCACAGTCCCCCCTCGGTCACTGCGACAAGAAAGGACCGACTGTTGCCGATTGACGGCGTGCGCGCCGTGTCGGTCTTTCATTGATTTTCGTTCGGTGATCCGTTTTGGAATCGCCAAACAGGTCGAAACTCACACGCGAGTTTCGTTGGGCCGGAAATGGTTGCGAAGATACTTAGAAGGTTGCTTCACGGGGGAGTGTGACGCTGGTTGTGATGGTCTGCCCCATGAAGTACTTCGGCGTGATGAACGAGTTGGCGGACGTGATCGGGACGGTGACGGTGACGGTGACCGATTCCGTGTCGGCTTGTATCGTGCTGGGAGTGACTTCTGCGGACCCACCGCTGATGTCAACGAAATCCAAAAGTTCAGTCGCGGCTTGCTCGCATTCAGATGCCGTTGCCCCTGGCACAATTCCTTTGCGAGCCCCTTCGTATGCCGCGTTGATCGCAGTGTTGCGAATCATGTTCACACGAGAGAACTCGATTCCGGCGAACGTGAACAGCAGCAGAACGGGGAACGCGACAGCGAATTCGACTGTGACGGCTCCGCGACGTGGTTTTCTCGATCGGGTCATTTTGCGGTGTGGGGGTGTCGAGAACATTATTGGGTAAGGATCGAGATCGAGCCTGCGATTTTGCTAAACGCGTCATTCAAAGTCGCAGCGTCGGGGGCGTGAAAATGGTACCCACCGCCGGCGACCGCGGTATCCTGCATATCCATGATCACATTGGAGGGACAAGCGCCGAATGTGATGGTGTGTACTTTGATGCGGTCCGCTGCAGCCAAGGCGGCGACATCTGCGGGATGGACACCGTTGGTATAGGCTCCATCGGTCAGCACGACCATGATCTTTTCTGCGGTGGCCCGTGCGCCGGATCCGTTCAGTTCCGATCTCGCGAGCGACATGCCTTGGCTTGTTTCTGTGTTGCCGCCCCACACGGTGGTGTTCAAGTTTTCCATCGCCGTCGTGATGCTGGTGAAGTCGGAAGTCAGGGGTTGGTCGAGCGTGACGTTGTGGTTTGTCACCCCACAGGCCGTATAGTTGCTGGCGTAGGTCACGATCGCCACTTGCTCTTCCGCAAGCGTATCGTTCATCTTTGCCAAGAATATTTTGATGGCGTCATCCAGTGCGATCCATCGACTGTCCGCCCACGGAATATCACACGAGCGAGGGTCGCCACCGCCCATTCCTGTGGCCGTATTGGAAACCGCCAGTTTCATCGAACTGGATCGGTCCAGTACCAGGCAGATATCGGCATTGATAAAACCGGCGGTTGCAGCTGCGGTTGTTTGAAAGCCGTCGCCATTGAGCAGGCTGGAGAAAAACAGATCAACTTCGCCGTCGGGGGCCGCGGCGGTGCGGCGGCCGTTGACTTGAACCGCGTTCATGGGCGAACCACTTGCCGTGAACGACCATTTGCCCGTCGTGGATCGGACGGTATTGCCGAAAACAAAGTCGGCGTCTTCAAGGGTCAGCCCTTCACCGGCAACTTTGTTCGCGGTGGCAATTAGTTTTCCTTTGGCGATCGCACGTGCGGTATCACCGGTTTCCGCCAATTCCGACGATGCTGCCTTGGCGGCCAAGTCGGTTGCTGCGCGCAGTTCGGCCCGTGACAATTGCATGTAGGCGAGGTCTACCGAGAACCCGAGCAACAACATCAACACCGGCAGCATGATCACAAAGACGACCGCGGTCGCGCCCCGGCGACAATGGGGCGACACGTTCCAGGAATTTGTGTTTGGATATTTCATTGCAATTCCATGATTTATTGCTTGATCGCGGTCAAACTACTGGACAAGGATTGTGCAAATCCGAACAGCTGAGGCCCGACAATATTTCCGTTGGTGGCGGCTTGGATTGTGACAGTGACCGTATCACCGCGAGCCAGTGTGGCGTAGGCGGCACCTCCTGATCCGGCGACGATCACATCCGTGGGCGTCACGCCGCGAGAGGCAAGTGTTGCATTGACTCGGTCGACAACATCGGATTCCGTCGAATCGGGTTTCAGGGCAATCAGAGCGCCCTCGTAGGCTGATTCGCAGATGACTTGCTTCATCGCGATCATGTTACAGGCTTCGATCGAGGCGAAGACGATCAGGAACAGGACTGGCATACAGACCGCCAATTCCACCATCGCCGTCCCGCCTCTGTTTCGTTCTCTTCTGTTACGCACAGGTCGATGTCCCGAGATTAAAAATGGTTTGATCGATTAAGCGATCGATCGCAAACCCCATCAAGCAGCGAGCCCCGGATAATCACTGAGCAATGGGGGGATACCAATTTGTACGTCAGTTCGCAGAGCCTGGTCCGGATGACAAAACAAATGAGAGGGGGAATCGAAGGCTGACCATAAAGCTATAACGGTCGTATCGATTGAATGGGCTAGAGCAGCCACCCAGAGGAATGCTTGCGATGGTGTGAGGGTTTGCAACGCGACTGTGTTCCGAAGCCAGGCAGATCAGGATTTTTTCTGCGAACGGTATTCTTCATATGCGTCTGGATCAAAGACGAAATCGAGCGACGGAATAAAGCTTAGCTCGCACCCGCCAAATTTTCGCTTGAACGAACTGAAATTGGCCCATTCGTCGTTGGGTGCGTTAGCGGGCGAAACGCCATAAAAGTCGTACCACTTGTAGCCTAACGTTTTGGCTCGCAGCATCGCTTCAAAATGAAGCAGATAGGGTGCCATCACGTTGCGATGCGAAAGCTGCGTTCCACCATATTTGTACGTCGCGGTGTCACCGGCGTACAGTATTAACGCCGTAGCCAGCCGCGTGCCTTGATATTCGGCAAAGAAGAGTTCTCCGCGTCGATAGGGAAACAGGGTTGCCGCTAGCTCGTCAAAGTATTCCTTGGAATGCCGCGAGATGTCTTGCCGGGTGACGGTTTCTTCGTAGAGACGCAGGAAGTCAGCGAGTCCCGCAGCGGAATTGTCTTGGACGACGGAGACGTTGTGCCGGCGGGCGACGCGAATGTTATACCTTCCCTTGGTCTTCATTTGTTTCAGGATGGCGTCTTCGGACATCGTCAAATCGACGCACAACGTGTTTCGTGGTTCGTGCCAATGGATCGATCGCTGGAATCCTTTTACATATTCCGGTTGATCCAACCACCGCGGCTCGATTCTGAGGTGACTGACCACATACGACGAACTCTTGCGGTGATCGTCGATGTATTCCATCATCGCCTCGAACAAGTCCGCTGCATCCGCTTGGGTCTTGGGCAGCACGGGGCCATGAGGCACGTAGTAGAAGCACTTGTCGGGCGCAAACGATTTCATCAAAACGTTTGCACCCCCACAAATTTTGTCATCGTCGCTGGCCGCAAACCCAAAACTGTTCCAGCCGCGGAGCTTCAGAAAATCAATCCACCACGAGTATTGTTTGTGGCCAATGTCAGGTCGCTGGTCCGCGAGAAACTGGTCCCAGTCGGTGGTCGAGCGGGTCGTCTCGGTTTCCTGTTCCATCATCGTCGTTCATCACCAGGTTGAGGAATGCACGTTCAAAAGTCGTGGGTTGCCAGGTAGGTGCCGTGCCAAGTAGGTGCCGTGCCAAGTGGGTGCTGTGCCAAGTGGGTGCTGTGCCAAGTGGGTGCCGGGCAACGAGCGTTTTTTGCAGGAGTTTACTGACAGGTGTCCTTTTTCCCCAGACTACTTCCCGGCGGTAGAACCGCAAATCCTCTGTCGATTGTTCTCAACTGTTCTCAACTGTTCTCAACCATGGCACGTCGCCCCATCCTGATTTGCGATGGCACGTTGTTCGGCCGTGGTGGGATGCAGCTGTACACTAGCAAGACGTGAGGGAGCCGCGGCGGTTGCGTCGATACAACTTCAAGAGGAACAAGGTGATACTTCAGACTTAGACATTCGCTGTATTGAGGTCAGCCAGCGTGATACCGTCGACTCGAGAGATTGCGATCGTCAGCGGTATGTCCAGAAAGAGACGAATGTTGTTGTTTGTCGTGCTGCCGATCAGGGCGAAACGACGCGAAACGTTACGTGGTTGCTGGGAATAAAGACGGTCAACGTTTGTGCGGCTTGCGACTTTTTGGCCAGCTCGATCCGTTTATCGGCTTCCACGATCGCAGCTTTAATCGCACCCAAGTTTGCTGCTTGAGCGGGATCATCATGAAGTGTTTGCAGCGTGGCTCGTGCCTGTTGTGCCGCTGCCAAAGCTTGCGGGTTGGGCCGGATTTTTACTTTTGTTTCCGCCAGCATTGCGAACGAATACGTTCCTACGGGAGTGTTGGCCGCGGTTTTAATCGTGGCAGCGGCCTCACTTTTATCCGCAGGCATGGTCACCTCGGCGATGGTCACACCCGCTGGTAACGAAACAGGCCGGAGTACACAGACGTCACTTCCGCCTTCGCGACGCGTTACCTGGATTGCCAATGGTAACTGTTCGCCAGCCTTCACGTCGAGGACTTTTGCGTCATCGAACCGGATCGTGATTGGGGCAATGTCGTGCTCGGACACCGCTACTACGATATCGGATGCGATTCGAGAACGAACGTAATCTCGTCCTCCTCCCTTTGCGAATTGCAGTGTCGCGGGAACCGCCGTTTTGCTGATCGCATGATCGATACTGCGGCCGACGATGCTTATCGGTGCCACAGCGGTGATGGCATCGTCGGTTGCCGTCAGCGTGAGATCGGTTTGCGTTTGATTCGCGGCAATGGTGGCCGGTTTGCAATGAATCCCCGCGGGCAAATTCTCGGCCGTGATTTCGATCGGCCCCGTCCATCCGTCACGTCGGATCGCAAAAACACGAACGAGTTCCGCACCCCCACGAAACAATTTGGAACCATGGGGACGAGCTAGTTTGACGTCTTTGTTGGGATAAACGCGAGACGCAACAAGCGTAAAACCGGGATCGGGCTTGGCGACCCGCAGCACAAATCGTTGCTGTTCGCGAAGTGACGTGCCGATGTCTAAGTCGCGAACGGTCAATCGGTACGTCGCCGTCGCCGGAGCGGTGATCAACAGTGAAGGGTCTTTCGTGTTCAGTGAGATCATCGAGTCACTAACCGCTTGCCCATCATCGGATCGTGCGACTTCTTGATAGGATGCCACCCCTGCATCATCACGCTGGATCCGATCCACGATCACGCGAGCATCGGTTGGTTCACCGAGTCGTTGCGAAATCACATCGATCGCCACCACTTCGCCCTTAGTCGCATCAAATTCGAAAGTGTTCTCATCGCCAGGTTCAGCAAACCAGCAAGTCGCTTGATACGGCAATTCGATACGTTCAGCACCGCCACTGGACGGATACATTGGCGATGCAGCAGGTTCGATATCGAGGGCTGTGGCACTTTCCGGTCCCAAGACCACGCCAGCACCGGCGGCTTCGTTGGTTGAATTCGATTGCAGCGCCACTTGGTAATGGTACTCACCGCCGCTGCGATACAAATATTCATTCACGGCAAGGACATACTTGCCGGGCGGTTGATCCTCAATACGCAACACGGGATCAAAACCATCCGCGCCGCGTGCCGATGCAACCACTTCGCCAGCGACGTTATAGAGTCTTAGCTGCCCGATCATGGGCGAGTCGATTGTTTGAGACCGAAAGTCGATCCGAGCCTGAGCTTCTTTCAGCTCGACTGCATAAAAATCTATTGATGCCCCCGACGACGGTGCACTGTGCCATTGGTCGGTGGGAAGCGGAGTGGCCGAGTCGAAATCATGACTGGCGGCGGCGTTAACGACCGCCAGCTTGCTGACCCAAAAGGCACGCGGATTTGAAACACCGTGCCGGCCAATCGCACGCACTTCATAACGCCCCGGCGGGACATCGTCCGCGATTGCGACGTCAAAATGACCGTATTTGGGTATTGGTGAAAGCAACGGAGGTGGCGACGTTTGCGAAACCGATTGCAGCGTCGCTGTGATCCCCGGATGTGAAAACAACAGCTGATCCACCTCGTCCATCCGGTCCCCCGTAACGGACACCCCGCTTGTCTGGCCCACTGTTGCCGTTGCCGGTCGAACCGTACGTAACTCGATCGCGAGGAACTGAGCATGCGTGACGGAAGTCATGCCGATGCAGAGAAGTGCAATGCGGAGAGGAAGTTGCATAGCGTCGGGAGAGGGGAGGAGGAGGGAGGCGGGTGTGTGGAGGCGGGAGTGTGGAGGCGGGAGTGTGGAGGCGGGATATTTAGTGGTTGAAGAGGAATTCTTTTGAATTGATCAGCGACCAGAGGATGTCCTCGTACGCTTGTCGGCGATTGTCTTTCTGATCGAGATAGCGGAGCATCGTCTGTAGTTCAGTCGAGGTCGCAGGCCGGCTGAATGCGATCAAGTACAACTCGCTTAGCTGTTGTTGATCGTCGGATTCGGTGTCTGCGGCTAGCCGTGCTGCGAGCGCTGAATCCGCTGCCAATTTTTCCTGCATTTCATCGGAGTTGATCAGGTGCAGGCTTTGCGCCAAGTTGGCTTCTTGTGACCGTTCGCACTCGCATGCGGTATCGCCGGCGGGCATGCCAAACACGCTCAAAAAGTACGACTTAAATTGTGTGTCGGGTAGCTCCACCGCTCTTGTCTCTGCTGGCATTCCGGCAAACGCGGTCTGGTTTCCGGTGACATCATCGACGGCATCCAGTAGCACTTCGGCTTGCATTCGCTTTGGGTAATAACGCGAATAGCTGCGTCGATCGCCCAAGTTTCCTGGAACGGGATCGCTGCTAAACCCGTAGGTTTTGGACAACACAATCGAACGGACCAGAGATCTTAAGTCGTAACCCGAATCCACAAATTCCGCGGCCAATGCGTCCAGCAACTCGGGGTTGGACGGCGGGTTGGTGATCCGCATATCGTCTTCGGGTTCGATCAAGCCCCGTCCCATAAAGTGTTTCCAGTAGCGGTTGACCAGCGATTTGGCAAAAAAGGGATTTGACGGATCGGTCATCCAATCGGCCAAGACAAAGCGAGCATCCTCGGTCGCAGCGATCGTAGCGGGGGCTGCATCGAGCCCCGCCGCGGGCAACGCCTGGCCATTTTTGGGATGAGGCGAGGTCGCTGCGCCGACGCGAGCAAAGAAGTCGGGCTCCAACGGTTCGCCACCTCCCTTTTTCGAGACCGTCACAAAAAAGGCTGACAATTTTGCGTAGTCCGCCTGGCTCCACTTCTCGTAGGGGTGATGGTGACATCGGGCGCAGGCAACACGTTGCCCTAAGAACAGCTGGGCAGCGTCTTCGACTCGGCTGCTTGTGTCTGCGACCTGTTGATACCAAGCCACGGGTGGATGGTTCGCAACGCTTCCAGACGCCGTGATGATTTCGCGGACAAATTGATCGTACGGTTTGTTCTCTGCAATGCTGTCGCGAATCCATTGGTAAAAGGCGACGGTTGCAAATTGCAATTCGCTTCGTTGCCGTTTGTTGCGAAGGATCGTATTCCACTTGCCGGCAAAATAATTGGCATGATCTGAACTGCGTAGCAACCGCTCGACAAGCGTCGGGCGTTTATCGGCCGAGGAATCGTCGAGGAAGCTGCGTGTTTCAGCCAGCGTCGGTAATCGACCGGTGATATCCAAGGTCGCGCGCCGCAAGAACGTGGCGTCATCGCACATCGGTGACGCGGGAATGCCAAGTGATTGCAGTTTTGCGAACACATGCGTATCAACCAAGTTCGCCGGTTCGGGGGTCAATGACTCGGGCGATGTTTCGAGTTGCTGGGGAATGTCAGCGCGAAACACCGTCACGTTTCCTTGGTAACGGGCCATCACGGCAACATCGCCTACGAGCGAATTCAATTGGACACGTCCTTTTGCATCGACATCGGCCATTTCGGTATCGTTGGTCGCATACACCGCGGCGCGAGTGACGTCTTCACGCGTGCCGTCGGAATAGTTGGCGACGACCGATAGCTGCTGGGTCGCTCCGGGCAATAGACGCCGGTGCGACGGCAAGACTTCGATCGATGTCACGGTGGGTTCATTGCCATCTCCGTACTTCGCACCTTGAGCGATCCAGCGTCGCATCAAGCGATATTCGTGACTATCAACTTCCATTCGTTGCCCGCCGCCGTGCGGCGACGCGTTAATCGACTTGAGTAACAATAAACTGCGTTCGGGAATCGCGGGTGAGATTCGTCGACCACGCGATTCCTCTACTAAGTGCCCGTAATCCTCGCGAGGCTCGAAGCCAAGCAGCGAAAGTTTGAATCCGTTTTGGCCCGCAGCCTTGCCATGGCACCCGCCACCGTTGCAGCCCAGTTTTGTAAAGATCGGAACGATTTGGCTTGGAAAACTAACCGGTTGATTTTCGTTCATTCCAATGACTTTGATGACGGCGGTTGCCGTCTCGCCATCGGACCCCGCCGCCTTGATGGTCGCGTGGCCATCGGCGATTGGAATCACCAGTCCCCCAGGATCGACCGACGCAATCCCACTTGGCTCGACCTCGTACGTTACCTGCGACGTGGCGTCTTCGATTGCCGTGAGTGATGAATCGCCCAAGTGTCGTGATACGATCAATTGGATTCGGGCATCACGTCCAACGAGCAGGCGGTCAGCGTCGGCGTTATCGATGGTAAGCGTGTTTGCTGCGAACGAATCGGTAACCGCGAAACCAATCGCAAGGGCAATAAGCCCTCGAGCTGTGAACATCAATGCAGTTGGCAGGATTGATCGAGTGAACCGAGGGGAACGCATTGCAAAAACATTCCGAGGTTTCCCGGTGAGGATCTTCGAAACGATTACTGACGTAGCGAAACTCGTCAAGAGTTTCGATTTGTTCGGTGATTCACGAAAGTCTTGACGACTTCCGCTACGAGTGAACCCATCACTTACTGGCCCGACGGTCCTCGGTTGGTTTAAAACCGCACCACGGCAATTGGAATACACCATTACACCAACTCACCAATCGGGTCATGGTCGACCAAGAACTGGGGGCGTCCTGTGGGGTCGATCAAGGTTGTCGAGCCGGTATCAATCCCCAGGTTGTGATACATCGTCGCCACGACCTCTTGCATATGGACGGGACGTTCGCTGGGTTCTTCGCCCAAGCGGTTTGTCGCACCGATCACTTGCCCGGTACGCATTCCGCCGCCGGCTAAGAAGGCCGAATTGACTTGGGTCCAGTGATCTCGTCCCGCCTTGGCATTGATTTTCGGGGTGCGACCAAATTCGCCCCATACGACCACGGTGACGTCATCGAGCATGCCACGTTCGTCTAAATCGGTGATCAGAGCACTGAGGCATTGATCAAGCTTGGATCCATGATCGCGGACGAGGTCAAAATTCTTGCTATGCGAATCCCACCGCCCATAGCTCAAACTGACCACGCGGGCACCGGCTTCGACCAACCGTCGCGCGATCAATAATTGGTCATTGACGGTCGGAGATCCGTCGTACTGGAATTGGTAGGGTTTCCCATCGCCGTATCGCTCGACCACTTTTGGATCTTCTTTTGACAAATCGAGGGCGTCGACCAACTTGCTGCTGGTAAGCACATCGAGTGCTCGTTGGCCAAACGCGTCCATCCCGGACATCGTTCCGGTGACATCGATATCACGACGAAGCGTATCGATTTCGGAAAGCAATTTTCGCCGGTCGGCCAGCCGATCCAACGTGATGCCTCCGAGCGTCATGTTTTTCATGCCAGGACCGTCGGGTTTAAACGGTGCGTAAGCGGCGCCGAGAAAACCGCTTGTACCGGAATCAGACCAAGGGACGTGTCTGGTTGGCGCCGCCAAACCAATGTTCGGAGGCACCGAAGCATCGACGGGACCGAGTAATTTAGAAACGGCTGCTCCGACCGCCGGTCGACCGCCGATACTTTTTAAATCATTGGGCCGCCAACCGGACATGCACTGCACGGCGTCGTGTCCTCCGCTGCAGCCGACCAGACTGCGGATGATGGCGGCCTTGTCCATCAATCCAGCCAACTTTGGGAACACTTCGCAAATTTCAATCCCAGGCACGTTGGTCTTGATGGCCTGGAATTCGCCTCGCACTTCGCTGGGCGCGTCGCGTTTGATATCCCACATGTCTTGGTGTGGGGCACCGCCGGCAAGAAAGATATTGATGACGGCTTTATGCGAATTGGATTGGCCCGTGGCAGCTTCGGCTCGCATCAAATCGGCCAAAGTAAAACCGACGCCTCCCATCGCTAGAGCGCCGATCTTCAAGAATCCGCGACGAGGAACCCCGTCGCAATATTGACCGGGATGGCCAGTGTTTGAAGTACCCGATTTGCGGGGGCCAGATTTTGGCCCAAGTATTGACAACATCATGAGTCAATCGACCAGCGGTAGGATGGAAGGAAGGGAGCAACGCGTTGCAGGAGGGGGGAGCGTTGCTTGTAAGGGGGGGAAGGTTAGCATTCTAGCCCAACAAGGCAATCCAAAGCAACCAAATAAAAGCAGCGGTTCGATTTTGGCGTTTTGGGGCGAATTGCCTCGCTGCTGACATCGCTGCGCAGCTCCGCTGCAATTGCCCGGTTGGATGCAGTTGAGAATCACAAAACGCTGAGAAGTCCTCTGCCAGATCGACACAGGTACACTGAAATGTAACGGACGAGAATCCGCATTGCGGTTCGGATTAAGCCGCTGAACTGAGGTCACAGCGCTGCTTCGCGAGCTTGATTCAGCTTGATGACGAGGGGCAGCACCGCTGCGAAGTGGACTTTTGGGCCCACTTCGCGTACGATAGGTTCACCCGCAGGGGTTGAGCGAGACGTGGTTTGGCAAGTCGTTTTCACGATCACGCTCACCCGTTTCGACATTTTTCCTGCCAAACGCATCGATTGCGTGGGCGACGTGCCACCGCATTGGACGTCGTGACTGTCTACCATGTGCTTCTTGGTTGCACTTTTTGACGAGCTCGGACGCTCATTAATAATGAGGCCACGTTGCTCGCAAAACGAAAAGTAGCGCAAAATGAGCGGGAACAAAACGACCACCTCGGCAACTCAAGCCAATGGCAATGTCTGTCCCATTTGTGGCAAGCGTGCCTATTCCAAGGGGGGAATCCATCCTCAATGTGCGGTCCTGCAAGCGGACGCGGCGCGAACCGAAGAATTGAAGGCTCAGCGTAAATTGGACGCCGAAACGCCGAAAGAGTCGTCTTGGTCGAAAAAGAAGTGTCCGAAGTGTTCTAACGAATCACATGTCCGGAAAAAGATTTGCGATTGCGGCCACGCGTTCTTCTAGGTCTCAGCCGCCCATTTCTTTTGCTCGCTCTTGGTGAGTGATCTCACCCGCCGTTGGTAGCGGCGCGCGTTCAATGCCCTCTACTAATGCCCTCTACTTTGGGTAGCGGCACGGCGCGGGGCCCGCCCGGTTGCCGCGAGTGAAACGTTCAAACTAGACCGGGCGAGCCCCGCGCCGCACCGCTATAACCTCCACTCGCATAGTGCCAAAGTCGATGGCATGAACCCCCGACCTTCTGAATCGCTGCAGCCCGACGGTGATCTCGCCAGTCCGTTGCAGGTTCCGCGACTTGTTCCCCCTCGTTTCCGCGGGTAACATTCTCGACATGAACGAAGAAATTCTGAAAAAACGACGTCAACTGCTCCGAAATCTCGTCGTGATGGCGTTTGCAGACGGGTCGCTTGGCGAGCGCGAGATTAATCTTGTCGCGGACCGCTGCGTTGACCTCGGCTTGGACGAATACGATTTGCAGAAGGCAATCGAGTTCGGGTTGGGGGACGAAGCCAGCTTAGAGCTGCCGACCGAAATGGAGCAGCGTCGCGAATTGATGCAGGAATTAATTCGCATGATGGCGGCCGACGGCACGCTTGCCGAAGCCGAAAAACGGTTGTTTGCCCTCGCGGCCGTGAAGATGGAATTGACGGAAAAAGACGTCAACGAAATCATCACCCGTACCGTCAAAAAAACATCTTAGAGAGCAGCTTGATTCCGTGGCCCGCATCCTCATTACCTCTGGCCCGACCCGGCAATATCTCGATCCGGTTCGTTATTTAACCAATGCGTCGAGCGGTCGGATGGGGGCTGCGTTGACCAAAGCGGCGATCGATGCCGGCCACGATGTGGTGGTCGTTTCGGGCCCCGTCAGCGTCGAGTATCCGGCGGCGGCAACGGTCATTCCGGTCGTCACGACCGACGAGATGTTGGCGGCAGCCGTCGAGGCATTTGAATCGTGCGACGGAGCGATCGGGGCAGCTGCCCCTTGCGATTACATGCCACGGTTGGTGTCGTCTCAAAAGATCGCCAAGACCGGCGAACCGCTGCGGTTGGAATTGATTGAGACCGCCGATGTCGTCGCCACGCTCGGGCAACGCAAACGGGACGACCAATGGGTGGTCGGTTTCGCCCTGGAAACCGAAGATCGGCGTTTCCGAGCCACGGTCAAACTGGAATCAAAACATTGTGATCTGATGGTCAGTAATGGCCCGCAAGCGATCGATTCGAATCAAAACGACGTGGAATTACTCGATGCCCGCGGCAACGTGATCGCCGAGATTCATGGCGACAAAGATTTTGTGGCTGACGAATTAGTACGGCACATTAGCGAGCAATTGACGCATCGCGCCGCGAAACTGCAATAAGCCGAGAAACCGCAATCACCGGAAAAACAAATCATGGACATAAGCACGACCCTCGGCCGTTTGACGCTGAAAAATCCGATCATGGTCGCCTCGGGAACGTTCGGTTACGCACGTGAAATGGAGGGCATCGTTGATGTGCCGCGACTCGGCGCCGTGTTGCCCAAAACGATCACGGCGGAACCACGCATCGGCAACGCGCCGTGGCGAACGGTCGAAACCTCGGCCGGACTTCTCAACGCAATCGGGCTAGACAACGATGGGGTTGACGCGTTTCTGGAAAACCATCTGCCCTACCTAAAAGAAATCGGAACTTCGATCGTTGTCAGTGTGGCGGGGCGGACGCAAGACGATTTTGTTTCGTTGGCCGAACGCGTCGGAAACTCTGCAGGCGTCGCTGCCATCGAATTAAATTTGTCGTGCCCCAACGTCAGCGGCGGGATCGATTTTGGTACCAACGCCCAATCGTGTCTTGGTGTGGTCAAAGCCGCTCGCGAGGCTTGCAACGTTCCCATCTTGGCAAAACTGACCCCCAACGTGACGCGGATCGCGGATATCGCGCAAGCCGCCGCCGACGGTGGCGCCGACGCGGTCTGTTTGATCAACACCGTGCTGGGGATGGCGGTCAATTGGCGAACTCGAAAACCGATGCTTGGCAATGGCATGGGCGGACTGAGTGGACCTGCGATTAAACCGATCGCGCTACGATGCGTTCATCAGGTCGCGTCGGCCGTCAATATTCCGATTATCGGGATTGGCGGAATCGCTTCGATCGATGACGTCATGCAGTTTTTGGTGACCGGTGCGAGTGCGGTCCAAATCGGCACCGCCAATTATTACGACCCCACCGTCTCGACTCGCTTGATCGATCAATTGCCCGCCGCGTTAGCGGAAAGCGGTGCGTCCAGCGTCGCCGAAATCGTGGGAACGCTCAACAAATGAGATGAGAGGTGTGGCGAGTTCGCTCGGTTTGGCTGCAAGGTATTTATCGCCGCTTAGCTCGCCGCAACCGAATCCGTCTCTCGCCGCGAACGTGCCCGGGGATAGCGGCACAGCCCCCGCCAACGGGGCAGACACGAACGGGGTCTCAGCAGAGTTAAATTCGTTCAACGAGGTTACTAGGAGAGCGAATTTGACGGTTACCGCCACTTCCCACGGGTTTTAAACCCGTATTGGGGCGGATTAGACTGGAAAACCCTAATGCAAGCATTCCGACGAGTCGACGTTCGCTATTCTAGAGGGATGTTTTGAGTATGCTCAAATTGCTAGTTTGTAATAACTTGAACCTCCCAAAGCAGGGAACCCCTCGTCAGGGGAGAAATGAAGCAGCGCGGCCCCAATCCCGAGGTCGTCTTAACCAACCATGAACCTTCTTGGCGGTAATGCGCAAGTGGACCTAAAAGAATTCTTTGGCAAACAATCGCCACCGAGAGATCACTACATCTCGATTCTAAGGTTCTGGGCCGAGCATCGACCTCATGAGCCTGCGTTTTTGTTCACGGATGTCGAATCATCCGAGCAAACGATCACGTATTCGCAATTGTGGGAAGAGGTTCGTGCGCTAGCGGGATATTTGCAGGATCGTTGTCGGATCCGCAGCGGTGACCGTATCTTGCTGCTGTATCCACCCTGCCTCGAATTTGTGATTGGTTTTTTCGCGTGTCATGCTGCCGGCGCCATCGCGGTTCCCGCCTATCCACCGCGTCGCAATCGCAAGGCGTCGCGAATCCGATCGATTGTCGTCGACGCGGACACACGTTGGGCATTGTCGACCAAGGCGATCGTCGAACAGCTTTCGGGCGATCAGAAGCACGACGACCTTGTCGGTTTACAGTTGCTCGGGACCGATGATCCAGCGTGCCGCTTGGCGGACAAGTGGCGAATGCCAAAGATCAATCGTGACTCGCTTGGCGTGTTGCAGTACACGTCGGGGTCGACTGGATCGCCCAAGGGCGTGATGCTGACGCAGGGCAACTTGATCGCCAATAGCGAATTGATCCTGCAAGCGTTCGAGCCCGATGCGGATGTGATCGGTATGTCGTGGTTGCCGACCTATCACGACATGGGTTTGGTGGGCGGCATTTTGATGCCGATGTTCATCGGCCGTCGCGACGTATTGATGAGCCCGATGACCTTTTTGCAACGTCCGGCGAGATGGTTGCAGGGGATTTCCAAGTATGGGGTGACGATTAGCGGCGGCCCCAATTTCGCCTTCCAATTGTGCGTCGACAAAATCGCAGACGAAGAGATGGAAGGGGTCGACCTATCGAAATGGGAGATCGCATTTAACGGCGCCGAACCGATCCGCGTCTCGACGATCGACGCATTCTCGAAGCGTTTTGAAAAGTTCGGTTTCCGTCGTGAAGCGTTCTTGCCTTGTTATGGCATGGCGGAAACGACCTTGCTGGTCACGGGCGGCCCGATCGAAACGCGTCCGGTTGTGACGACGTTTAGCGGCAGTGCGTTGGATGCCAAGAAGGTCAAAGTGGTCGACGAAGATGACGATGCGGCGCGTCGGTTAGTTGGTTGTGGCCGCGTCCTTCCCGAAGAAACCGTGCTGATCGTCGATCCTGAGACTCACATGCCAATGGCGGACAACGAGATCGGTGAGATCTGGATTCAAAGTCCTTCGGTGGGTCAGGGATATTACCAGCGGGGCGATGCGACCGAGCAGACGTTCTTTGCGCGAACCGCCGACCAAGAAGGTCCGTTTTTGCGTTCAGGCGACCTTGGTTTCTTGCACAACGACCAACTTTATGTGTCGGGCCGTCTAAAGGACATGATCATTGTCCGCGGCGTGAATCGTTATCCGCAAGACATCGAGGAAACGGTCGAGCGAGCCAGCGATGCGGTGCAAGCGGGATCGGTTGCCGCGTTCGCAATGGAATACGAAGGCCGCGAGCAATTAGTGATTGTCGCGGAAACGGTCCGTTTGCGTGACTTGGATTGGGACGCCCATTTGCAAGCGATCCGCCGCGCCGTCACCGCGGATCATGAATTGCCCCCTGACGCGGTCTATTTGGTTCGCAACAGCAGCGTTCCTAAAACCAGTAGCGGTAAGATCCAGCGGCATGCTTGTTTGCATGCGGTCCGCGATGGCGACATGAAGATGATCGCGAAATGGGTGCGTTGGGAAGAGGAAACGACGCACAACGATGGTGACTTGCAACCAATGATGCAAGCCGCTGCGGCGGGCGGCAGAACGGGCAAGATCGATCTCAGCGACGTCAACGACTCGGTCGCCGAAGCGATCAAGCAACACATCCGCCAAGTCGCTGGTGAGCGAGCTCGGGTGCTGGATCTGGACACCAATATCGTGTTGGATCTCGGTTTGGACAGTCTCGAGCGGCTCGAAATCGCACGCAACCTCGAACGCACGTTTGGCGGGCGGTTTCCCGAGCAAGTGTTGGACGAAATCGAAACGGTCGGCCAAACCGCTTTGGCGATCCAGCGGTATCTGCCGCCCGGTGGCGAATTTCGCGCGGTGGCGTTTTTGGACAACGGCGAATTCCAGCCTGCATCGGCAACCACCGGCAGCGGTTTTGGCGGCTACGCGAATGCTGTCTCGGCCGTCGAACCCGAAGACGACGTCTCTCAGTTCGCCGAGTACCGGCGATTGAAAACGACGATGCAGCAAATGCAGATGACCGGAGTCCCGAACCCCTACTTTACGGTTCACGATGGCATCGTTCGTGATATCACCGTAATCGATGGCAAAGAGTACATTAGTTTTGCCAGTTACAACTACCTGGGTCTGAGCGGGCATTCCCGTGTCACCGAAGCGGCGGCCGATGCAGTGCGTAAATACGGGACGAGCGTCTCGGCAAGTCGGTTGGTTTCGGGTGAGAAACCGATCCATCGCGAGCTGGAAAATGCGATTGCGAAATGGGTCGGCGTGGACGCGTCGATCTTGATGGTCGGCGGCCATGCCACCAATGAAACCACGATTGGGCATTTGGTCGGTTCGGGTGACTTGATTCTGCACGACTCGTTGGCTCACAACAGTATCGTGCAAGGAGCGTTGTTGTCGGGCGCACGACGTCGACCGTTTCCTCACAATGATTACGAAGCGCTTGATCGGATGTTGACCGAGATGCGATCGCAGTATCGCCGCGTGTTGATTGTGATCGAAGGCGTCTATAGCATGGATGGTGATTTTGCCGACGTGCCAAAATTTGTCGAAGTCAAGAAAAAACATCGCGCGATGTTGATGGTCGACGAGGCGCATAGCTTTGGCACGATGGGCGAAACAGGCCATGGGATCGCCGAACATTTCCACATGGACGCGCGTGATGTCGATATTTGGATGGGTACGCTGAGCAAGTCGGCTGCATCGTGTGGTGGTTATATTGCCGGCAGTAACGCGCTGATCGAACTGCTGAAATACACCGCACCGGGATTTGTGTTCAGCGTCGGGATGCCGCCGGCCCAGGTTGCCGCGGCGCTTGCGTCACTGCAAACGCTGGCCGACGAACCCGAACGCGTCGAAACGCTTCGCAAGCGGAGCGAATTGTTTCTGTCACTTTGTAAGGAAGCTGGGCTGGACACCGGCGATAGCGGGGGGACACCCGTCGTTCCGATCATCACCGGTAATTCGATGGTGGCGCTGCGATTGTCGCATCGACTCAAGGGAGACGGGATCAATGTGCAACCGATCTTGTATCCCGCGGTGGACGAGTCGGCGGCACGACTGCGGTTCTTTATCACGTCGGAACACACCGAAGAGCAGATTCGTTTTACGGTCACGCGGACGGCGGCTCATTTGTCGGAACTCGGTTTTGATCGCCAAGTGGTCGCGGCGGGCCGTTAATCGGCAGTAAAATTGTCGCTCTGAGCCGTGATGGCGTGAGGCAAGTCGCAGGCCAGGCGTAATTTTTCTCGACAAGCGTCTTGGAATGCTCTAACATCGAGTTTGCCCTTGCGACGTGAATCATGTCGCTTAGAATCAGTAGACGGCGACGATGTTTGGAATTGGCCTTTAGGAAATTCGATCGGGCGTGTTTCCGCTAAACATCTCCAGCTCGCCCCTCCCCCCCCCCCCCCTCGAACCAGGAGACTGCATTGCTTACTGAAGCGACGATCGAGAAAATGTTTCGTACATTGATGAACGATCCCAACCGTAGCGACGAAAATTTTGACAAAGCCGAAGAGCTGCTCGAAGACGAACTTCGTGCGGAAAGCCCGCTTCGCCACCGCTTGACAGTGGAACTCGAAGAACTTCGCTCGGCCGCTGCAAAGAGCTAGGTAACGATTCGCATTGCGAATCCGATGCGTCATCCGATGCAAGCGCGTCATCCGACGCAAGGATGGGTAGATTAGACTTCGAGTCTGTCGGTGTTTTTTAGCGACAGCCTGGAAGCCTATCCTACCCAACTTTTTTTTACTTGCTCAAGCTTTTCTTACTTTCCCAAACGTTTGCGAATCTCTTCCATTCGTGTTCTTAGCGTTTGTTCAAAACCACGGTCAACGGGTTCGTAGTACGTCCGATCGACTCCGAGGTAATCTTGTTCGGCGATGCCATCCTCGGCATTGTGGCTGTACTGGTAACCTTCGCCGTGCCCCATTGATTTGGCGCCACCGAAGTGGGCGTCGCGTAAGTGCTTTGGCACGGGAATGACCTGTTTTTCACGCACATCTTTGCGAGCGGCACTGATCGCAGCGGTCGCCGCATTGCTCTTCGGCGCAAGTGCCAAATAGGCGACCGTTTGGCTGAGCGTCAATTGGCTTTCGGGAAGCCCGACGAACTCACACGCTTGCATCGCCGACACCGCGATCGTTAGCGCCGATGGATCCGCATTGCCGATATCTTCGCTTGCTAAAATCACTAAACGGCGACACAGAAAACGAATGTCTTCGCCTCCTTCGAGCATCCTCGCCAACCAATACACACTGGCGTCGACATCACTGCCACGAATACTTTTGATCAAGGCGCTGGCCAAGTTGTAGTGGTCATCGCCCGTGGCATCATAGCCACTCAATCGGCTGCCGATCGATTCGACGATCGTTTCACGAGTGACCTTAGGATCTTTCTTGCCGCTGCTGCGAACAGCGATCTCTAAAGTCGATAGAGCACGACGAGCATCCCCTTCACACGCTTGACTCAGGTACTCAATCGCGTCCTCGTCGACTTGTGGCTTTAAATCGCCGAGCCCACGTTCATGGTCACGCAGCGCTCGTTCGATGAGCGTGCGAATCTCTTCGGGGGTTAACGCCTCGAGTCCAAACAATTGACTACGCGACAGCAGAGCACCGTTGACGGCGAAGTACGGATTGCTGGTGGTGGCACCAATCAACGCGACGATCCCTTCTTCGACGTCCGGCAACAACGCGTCTTGCTGGCTCTTGCTGAAGCGATGGATTTCATCGACAAACAAAATCGGTCGTGCCCCCCCGGTGGAAACGATGTCACGTGCCCACGCTAGCACTTCGCGGAGTTCTTTGACCCCGCTGGTGACGGCACTGACCATCCGTAATTTGCTGCCGGTTTCGTGGGCCAGCAGATGGGCGAGCGTCGTCTTGCCGGTTCCGGGAGGCCCGTAAAGAATGATGGAGCCGAGCCGCCGTGCGTCAATCATTCGTCGCAGCAATTTTCCATCGCCAAGGATTTGATGCTGACCGATAAACTCGCTTAGCGTTTCCGGACGCATGCGAGCGGCGAGCGGTTGAGCCAATTTAAGGTTATCCTCTTCGGCATCCGCGAATAGGGAACGGCTTTCAGGCATGTCCAAGGGGCTCGGTGATGAATAAGAAATGGGGAAAACGAAAGATGCTCGGAACGTTGGCCGTCGCGATCACGATCGTGTTAGTCATTATCGTGGCGGGATTGATGCGGATTGACAACTGGAGTCGTGATTTCACCGAGAATTCGGCAGCGATCGACGCCGATTTTCCCGACTCGGTGGTCTTGTTGGATTCCAGATTGCAGCGCTGGGTCGCGGCCACGCCTCGCTGGGAGGTCCAATCGAAAACCGAGTCCGACGGGGCGATCGAATACAAAATCACCCGCACCACGCCGCTGTTTCGCTTTGTCGATGACATCCACGTCAAATTGGTCCCCGACGATGGTGGCGAGGGGACGCGTATGAACGCGTCGAGTCAATCACGGGTTGGCAAAGGGGATCTCGGGCAAAACCCGCGAAACTTGGCCCAGCTGCTCGAGGGGCTCCGCACGCCAGATGACGCAAATTGAGGTCATCGTCGTCGTTAGCAGTCCCGCCGCGATCCCCACATCGTGAGCTGATTACGTGCGCCGTTTCGGCGAACGTTGTTAACCGCTTCGTAGCGAAACTGGCCAAGAGTTTCGGGGGGCATTCGCCAATTGAACGAAAGTCGTTGACGGCTTAAGTCGATGGCACTGGGCTGTTGCCATCGGGCTACAGTGAAAAAGAGACTCCTCAAAACGTCCTTTTTTGATTGTTTGTCCAATGCACAACAAATCGTTTCTAGTCCTCGGCGGCAGTCATGGCATCGGCTTCGGGATCACCGAGCGGTTGCTTCGCGGAGGCGGATCGGTGGTCGTCGTGTCGCGAACCCGCGGGCAACTCGACAGTCTTGATCCCGCACTCGCGACTCGAATGACGCATTGTGTTGCGGATGTGACGACCGACTCGATCGACACGATCGAGCTGCCCGAGCAAATCGATGGAATCGCCTATTGTGTTGGCTCGATTGGGTTATCGCCACTGCGGATGACCAAGGCGGAGGCGATGCGTGATGATTTTGAGCTGAACGTTGTCGGAGCGATGCGAATGATGCAGCGTGCATTGCCCGCACTCAAAGCCGCAGAGTCATCGAGCGTGGTTCTATTTAGCACTGTGGCGGTAAGTCGTGGATTGGCCATGCATACGTCGGTTTCGGCAGCCAAAGGAGCAATCGAAGGGATCACACGCTGCTGGGCCGCCGAGCTTGCACCGAAAATTCGCGTCAACTGTATTGCCCCTGCCCTCACCGACACTCCGCTCAGCGAACGCCTGCTCTCGAGCGAGTCAAAGCGTGATGCGATGGCCGCAGTCTATCCGCTCGGCCGGATCGGCCACGTCAGCGATAGCGCGTCGATTGCCACATTTTTGCTCTCTGGCGAGAGCAGCTGGATCACTGGCCAAGTGATTGGCGTCGATGGCGGATTGTCACGGGTGCAAAAATAGATCCGATCCATGATGGTCACTAAGCCATGCCATTTGCTTTGGTACTACCTAGCTGGTTTCGCGCGCGGAACGGAGCGAGCTGCCCGGTCAATTTCGAACGTTTTACTCGCTGCAACCGGGCGGCTTGCGCCGCGAGCGCTCGCCAAAGTGGATGGCATTGGGTGATGGGGCGCATGCGACGGGCAGCGGGCGACGGGCAGCGGGCAGGGGGGGCTGGCAGCGGGTTGCTGGCAGCGGGTTGCTGGCTAAGCTGCCGAAGGACCTTGGCTAACGTTTGGCGAACACGCGTTTCAGTTCATCCAGACTGGTCAATCCGCGAGCGACCGTCAGCACTGCTTCGGCCTGCATGCCGCGATGTCCTTCGGACTTGGCAATCTTGTTCAATTGACCGATGTCCCGCGTCTTCAACACCGCGGCTTTCAATTGATCGCCGGGGATCAGCAGTTCGAAGATCGCGATTCGCCCTAGGTAACCACGTCCTTCACAAACATGACAAGGCGTGATCGGGGCGGGACGTCCCTGCTCGTCCACCTGCTGTTCGATCGGCGGTGGCACAAAGGGTTGATACAACAAGGCAACTCGCCCTGGCGGGATTCCGAGTTGAGCCAATAGTTGCGGCGGCGGCTCAAAACCGACTTTGCAATTGTCGCACAATCGCCGCGCCAAACGTTGGCACAACACGGCGTTGGTCAGTTTGGCGACCTCTTTGGATGAATCTTTGTGTTTCGCGACAAATTGAATGTAGCCTTCCATCGCCGACGACGCGTTCATCCGCGTCATCAAACTTTTTTCGGTGTTTTCGACATGGTGCGCCGCGATCGCCAACGATTTTTCATCGGGCATATCGGGAAACATCAACACGTCGGGCTCTCGCAAAATGATTTTGCTGACCAAGTCGCTCATCGTTAACCCCGTATCGCCTCCGTAGAAGTTGGGGTTCACGTTGATGATGTCCGGTTCGGGCCGCGATTGTTCTTCGAACGATTGAAAATCTCGAATCAGCCGATCCGAAGCGTTGACCGTGACCACCCACGTCGTCGTCAACCCTTCGCCTTTGGGCGCGGTGACCAACACCATGTTGCCACTCGAGTCGAGTTTCTGCTTGAGCGTCGAAAACATCTTGTCGCGCATACCAAGGTCGGCGAGCTTTTCGAAGGGAACTTTCTCTGATTCGATCCGCGCCAGCACACGCTCGCCGGTGGGAACGCCTTGCGACTGCAGGGTCAGCGTGAATTTTTCTTTGGCGACTTTCAGGTTCAGTTTGCCCGTTTGAGCACTGCGTCGATCCGCCGGATTCAATAAACACAACTGTTTGAGCGCGTACAGCATCGCGTCGCCGGTCTCGCGATCCAGCGGTGGCAATTGCTCCCAGTTCCCATCGATTTGATAACGAATCGCGCAAGCGGCTTGCGAAAAATCCATCAAGATATGCGTCGCTCGCGAGCGGATCGCATGCGCCAATTGCCCGCCGGCGATGTGGTAGCCCGCTCCTTGACGAGTCGAGATCAGAAGCGCCTGCGCCTCGGTGCGATCCTTGACTTTGGGAACGAACTCAACAGGTGCAACTGTTTGCCAAAGTTGGATCGGAGCTTCTGGTTCAGCCATGAGAAAAGTTTGAAGTCAAAAAGTGAGAAAGGGTAATAGAGTGAAGTACCGCGTTGGTTTTGCGGAAAAAAAAGACGAGCGACAACCATAGCGGCGTCACGATCAACATTTCCCCCGTGATATCACCGGCGGCTGAAATATACAGGCTGTGAGGCTTACAAAATCCCCGGTGCCTTCACATCGATGCCTTTGAGCGCCATTTTCAGTGACTCTTTATTCGGGGCAACGGCAAACGCGGTAGGACGGTCAATCAATTCATCATCGATCAACTGTTTCAAGCTCATGGTAAAGTCTTGCATGCCATCTTCGGCGCCGATGCGAATCGCGTCGGGAAGTTTGTTGTCATGGCCTTCGAGCACTAGTTTTCGAATCATCGGGCTGAACGTCATCACCTCGACGGTCGGAACCCGAGGTACGCCCGGGCGGATACTCTTAAGCAATTTTTGCGAGATGATCCCTTTCATATTGAACGCGATTGCCGAGCGGATGGCGTTATGCATTTCCTCGGGGAACAAGTCCAAGATACGGCCGATCGTCGTCGACGCACTTGCGGCGTGGATCGTCCCAAATACCAAGTGACCGGTTTCCGCCGCATGGATCGCCGTCATAAAGGTTTCTTCGTCACGAAGCTCGCCCACCAGAATAATGTCGGGGTCTTCACGTACCGCGTGTTTCATCCCGATCGAAAAATCCTTGACGTCTTGTCCGATTTCACGTTGATTGATCAAACACTTGTCTTCGGTGAACATAAATTCGATCGGATCTTCCAGCGTCAGAATGTGCTTCCGATAGATGCTGTTGATATAATTCAGCATCGACCCGATCGTCGTACTCTTTCCCGATCCTGTCACACCGGCGATCAAAATCATGCCCTGCTCGAAGTGGCATAGTTGTTCGACCGAATCGGGAAGGAACAATCCTTTGAAGTCGGGAATCCAGTTGCTGATCCGGCGTGCGACCAAACCGATGCTGCCGAGTGCCTTGAGCATGTTGATACGAAATCGCCAGCGAACGCCGTCCACTTCGCATTGGTATGAGAAGTCAGCACCGCCTTCTTGTTCAAAGATCAAGAGGTTTCGGTCATCCATCATCGGCATCAGCAGATCGACCATTTCCTCGTTCTCAATCGGAGGCCGATTCAGTGGTTTTAATTCGCCGCGAACACGTACCATCGGCGGTTGGCCCGTTTTCAGGTGCAAGTCGGACCCCTCTAGCTTGACGAGGGCGCGGAAGATCTTGTCGACCTCCAGTTCTTTCTTCTCTTGCAACAGCGTCGCTTTCAAGCGAGCCATGACCGCTTCGCGAGAACTATCCAAAGGGGCGGCAGTGGTGGGGGGAGCCGAAGGTTTATGGGACATTTGCGTTATCGAATCACAAAGATGGAAACGGACAGGATGAGGCAAACTGTGCGACGAGCAAACTGAGCGACGAAGCGAACCGTAGCGTGCTAGTTTAGCAATCGGTCCACAAGTGCATTCTAGGTAATTGCCAAAAGCACTCAACACAACATTTTAAGCGAGGATCGATTCAGGTCGTTCACGTTGTGACGCGAATACCGCCGTGACGATTGATTTCCGCTAGTTCCTGTGGTGATCAACGCACCACCAGCGGTGCTGGGCTCGATGAATAGGAAAGAGATGATCTGAAAACAGGGGGGCCAATGTAGTGGTGCCAAAGCAAAAGGGAGCAGGAAGCGGGGACGGCTGGCGGGGACGAGATCGCCGAATAGTATCCACGGTAGCTGCAGCACGCCGCACCGCGACAAAACCACCCGCGACGCTAAGGAATAGCTAGCATTTGGCCGGTGGCCCCCACCGAACCCCCTGCAGAAACGCCGCCATAACCCTCACAAACCAGCCTAACATGACTTTGCCGGACAGGTAATCTGGGTGGTTTTTGATATATAGGCAACTTTTTTTATTGTTTATTTGCAATCCGCAGATAAACTCTGATGAAGATTAAATATTGTAGAGATCGAGCCGGGGTGGCGTTAGGCGATCCAATATTGCGAACCCATGGAATCGAACAACTTAATAGTTAGGGCTTAAACGATGCGTTTCACGAGGATTTTCACACTTTCGGCGGCTGCCTTGCTGTGCGGTGCCGTGACAGCTCCAGCGCACGCCTTTATGGCTGCTGAGGCTGAGGTTGTTGCAGCGGAAGGCTCGCTGGACGTGGGCCAAATGGTTACGGATTTGAATGAATTCGTAGCGAACGAAGAGAACACATGCGAACAAAAGCTGATTCGCGTCAACGAAGCAATCGTTGCCGTTGACCGGCTTTTGGATGCAGGAACTCACATCGAAGCGGACTTGTTGAAGGTACGCGACGAGCTATTTGAAATTCGCCGCAACTTGAAGTGCAGCGACGAATTGCTGGCACTTCATCCGGTTGGCGACATTGTCGGTCCTCCGATTGATGGTGGTTTCGTTGACGGCGGCTTCATCGATGGCGGATTTGCTGACGGTGGATTCGTGGACGGCGGATTTGCTGGAGGTGGCGGACATCACTTTGGCGGTCACCACGGCGGTGGCGGCGGCGGTGGTGGAGGAGCTGGCGGCGGCGGAGGCGGCGGCTTCGGCTTGCTTGCAGCCGGCGGAATCGCAGCTGCGATCGCAATTCCGTTGTCGACCGACGACGACGAACCGGGAACCCCCGCTTCACCCAGTGGACTGTAGTCGACGCTAGCGTCGGATTGCCGTAGAAAACAACAAGAAGCCCGCTTAGTTCAGACTAAGCGGGCTTTTTTCGTTATTCCTAGTTTGACGTTTGCTGTGTTCCGGCTTTGCAATTATCCGTACATTGGTCGATATCGAAGCGGAAAGGTCCCTGTTTAACACGGACGCTATTTCGTCGATTGCCGTTGAGGATGCACCTTCGCACGTCAGCGAGACTCGAAACTAGTACCGATTGATAGCCGCAATGGATGCGAACCAGTCTCCGGACCCACTGCCGACGGATCAGCCCCCACAACCGCTTGAGGGCCCGGTGCAGCCTCAGCGAGTCTCTGCACCCGCATCGCAACCGCGTGCGGCTTCGGTGCGATCGGATTCATCGCACCGCCAACCGTTGGCCAACGCGATCCAGCCAATGCGAACCACAACCGCTTCCTCGACACGCAGCAGCAAGCGCCGAGGCCAGGCTCTAACGAGTGACTTTGCGGCCTGGGAATGGGGGCTGTTGAATCTAGCGCGGGCGACAACGATCGCCGCATTCATCTACACGTGTTGGCGTTTCGGTGGCACCGATGCGATTGTTTGGTATCACGTTGCCGTGATGTTGGCCGCGAGTCTTGCGATGTCGGCAATCGTGTGGCGAAAATCCCGCCGGCAACAACCATTGCCCGTTCCCGCTTTGTTGTTCGGGGCGATATGCGTGACGGTTCCGATGCTACAAACCATTGAACTGCCTCGCGAAATCATCCATTGGATTGCGCCTGGAACGGAAAGCGTGATTCGCGATTTTTCAGCACCCGCCATCAACCAGCTTGAGCTCGCACGCGATCAGTTAGAAGGAAATAATGAGCTCGCGTCATCCGCGTCCAGCACTCATTCAGCAACGATCAGTATCGTTCCTTCATCGAGTCATACTCGTTTGGCTCTGTGGCAACTAGGGTTCGTCTTCTTTGCGATTTCGACAATATTGTTCTTTACGCGTGAGTCTCGCAAGGTTCTGGCATGGACTTTGGCAATCAATGCGGCAGGATTGGCGTTTTGGGGCTTGGTTCAACGATCCTCTGGATCAAGCGATTTGTTGCCGGGGATGACCAAAGACGTCGTCACGTTACCGTTCTCGACCTTTGTTTACAAGAATGCGGGTGCCGCCGCTCTGATCCCTGGGCTTGCAGCCATCATTGGTTTGATAGGGATACAACGTCAATCCTCTACCGGTATTCGAAAATCGACTCGAGAGTCGCGAGGGATCGATTCCTATCGCCCAAGGCCTCGATGGACGGACCCACGTTTTCTATTGCTGTTGTGCTTCGTCGGGTTGTTGGCAGCCGGGCTATTGGCCTCGTCCTCGAGAGGCGTGTGGATCAGTGGAGCGGTAGCCGGGCTAGCACTCTTCATCACGGTTCCGTCTCGCTTTTCTGGCAAGACACTATTCGCAGCTGTGTTTATTGCCGGTTGCTGCATCGGTTTGATCGCCCTCACAGGCCTTCGAAATGAACTTGCCAAACAGTCGCAACGTTTAAACATCGACCAAGTCTCGACCGATGCACGTTTCACTCACTGGCGCGACGGCATCGACACCGCAATCGCTCACCTGCCATTTGGAAGCGGACTAGGAACGTTCGGGTACGCACATCTGCCTCAACAAGAAAATGACACTGAGCAGTGGTTCCGCGAAGCGCACAACCAATACTTAGAAATCCTCGTCGAAACAGGTGTCTTTGGTGTAATCGCGATTGCAGTTGTGATCATGTTGCTCGGCAAATCCGCCGTTTTTCTCATTCGAAAGTCGGCAAGCCAGGAACACTTTAGCTGGGGAATTATTGGTCTATTCAGTCTGGCGTCGATCGTGACCCAGAGTTTTGTCGACTTTGTTGTGCTGATTCCAGGCGTGATGTTTACGCAAGCGATCTTGCTTGGGTGCATGGCTGCCGTCTACACGCGTGACCTCTCGCTGAACAAGGTGATGCTCCGACGTTCCGGACAACTTAGCGCTCACAAAGTGTCGGAATCAAAACTTGGCGACTTAGCATCGACTCCTCTGCGTGACCGGTTGCTGCAAGTATCCAACCGTCCGTTAACTTGGTGTCTTGTTAGTGCGGTTGTGGTGCTGTTCGCATTCATGGCGACTGACATGAAACTGCGAACGGAAAATGCCTTAGCTCATACTCAGTTTTCGTCCGAAGAATACGAACCGAGTCTTGAAGAAATCGAATTTAACCTGCTGCTGCTCTCCGATGCGATCGAGCGTGATCCGAAAAGATGGGAACTCTATCGCCGGCGTAGTCTTTGGCATTTCGCCGAGTACCGTCTTGGACTGTTAGCAAAATCGTCGGCCGACGAAACTCCGCTAACGTGGAGCCAAACATCGTTGGATAATTTATTCCAAAGCCTTTACTCGCTTGCGCAATCCGATCGTGACGCGTTGATTAATAACGTACTTGTCGATCCAGCACTGCGAGACTCGTTGACTTTGGCAATAGCAGACCAAGAAAACACACTTCAATTGAATCCGCTTAGCCCAAACACCTATCTGTCGTGCGCAATGCTGACACCACTGCTGCAGCAAGACACGGCAATGTGGGAAGAGAAAATTGCGAAACTTTCACATAGCAGTCGCAGCCTACAGTATGCCGGAGGAATGGTGGCGTACTTCGCAGGCAACCGAGACCACATGGTCGATCAATGGCGTCGATCGCTGAAGTTTGGTGAAGATTATTACCCAGCGGTGGTTCAGCTTGCCGGTCGCAAATTGTCGCTGGAAGAGTTTTTGAATGAAATCATCCCAGCCGAACGAAATGATTTAGCGGTTCGATTTGTCAGCGAGGCAGGTGATTTCACTGTCAACCAGCACACGCTTCGGCGGCTTCGCGAGCAGGTGCTCACGCGAATCCAAAGCGATTCGAGCCTCGGTGAAGCCGAGAAGATGGAGTTGTCTGCGAGAGTAGAGGAGTCGGGTAAAAATTGGGGGGAAGCTGCAACGTACTGGAACCTCGCCGTGCGATTACAGCCGCACAATCTCGACTATCGATATTATCATTGCCGAGCGCTCTATCACGACGATCAGCTCAAAGAAGCGCTCGACCAAGCGACGCTCTTGCGGGCACTGGAGCCCGCAACGGAACGATCCGAGAAAATAATCGAGGCGATCAAGCAGCGGCTCGAAGCGGACGCTCGAAAATCACTCCTCTAAACTCGTTTTACGATTTTATTCCGCCCGGGTTGAGCGCATGGAAACGGCGTGCTGCCGTCACGCTCGCTGGGATTGCCAAGCTGCCTGGGCTCTTGAGGCGGTCGTTTGCGATCTGTTTCAGCACTTAGGGGGTATTCTCTGAGGGTTGCGTGCCGGGGACGTGCTATCCATTTCGTCCAAAATTTGTCGCTTTAGTTTTGGCGATCGCGCTCCGAGCAGCAGCTGTATTTTGGCACTTCGCTACCTTCGAGCCGCGACAGGCTTCAGTCGACGTTCTTCAGTCGACGTTCTTTTGGGCACCCTTCCCTGCGACTGACCTAGAGTAGGCCTGGGGTGGGGGTGGTCCGTTTAACCCGAATAGACAGGAAAGTGGGGTTTTGGGGAACTTAGGAGGTATGCGTGCTGTCAAATCTTCTCATAATGCTTGCATAGCGACCTAATGCTTTCAGAGCGAACTATGTGCACATTCTGCACAACGCGCAGAAGATGAAAAGATTAGGAGACACTCTTTAGTGGGATACGGTTCCGCCGAGAAACAAGGATGTGCGCAAAACATGAGATTGCAAGCCTAGCGTTTGTATTGGCTCATGTGGTGTCAACATTCCCTCTTTTTTTGTGATTGAATCGGGTCCCACTGATGGCAAAAGACGTAACCAGCTCAAGTGAAGATACTCAATTTGATTTGGATCTTATCGGTGTGATTCGTCGACGTTGGGCGTTGATCGCATTTGGATTTGGTTTTGGCATCATCCTTTCGCTGCTGTACCAATTTACAGCGACCAAGGTCTATGAATCGAAGGTCGAGGTGTTGGTGGGGCAGCGTTCCTCGGAGATGACATCCAGCGGAACCGCGTCCACGGCTGCCGCCAGCGGCGATGCGATTGCCACGGACCAGCTCGCGACCCACATGCAGTTGTTCACCAGCCGTCGCAACCTCGCCGAGGCGATCGAAAAGAATGGTTTAGGGAAATTGGATTCGTTCCAAAAGGCAATCAAAAAGAACACTCATCCAATCGATCACCTGCTCGACAATCTTGATGTTCAGCGAGGTGGCAAAGGTTCGGCTCGCGATGCGATGGTAATCCGAGCGACTTACAGCGACCCGAAGGCAGAGGACGCTGCAAAAGTTCTGCAGGCGGTGTACGAAAGCTATCGGAATTATGTTGAATCTCACGGCGAGAACAGCGGTGAGGAAGCCATTGCATTGATCGAAGCGGCTCGCAAGACGCACGAAGATGAATTGGCGGATGCTGACAAAGAGTATCGCGCTTTTATTAGTTCGGTTCCGGTTTTACTTGAAGGTGACACGGTCCGTGACATCCACAGGGATCGCTTGGAGAATCTTGAAAAAGAACTCAATGAAGTCCGTTCTAATCTGGCTCAGCAAACATCACGGCTTGAATTGATTCGGACGTATTTGAATCGTCCCGAGTTGCTTGAGTCCAACGATACCGCACATCTCGCACTGCTAAGCCAAAAGGAAGTCGAGCGACTGCAGCTGTTTTTGGATGTCACGCGTGGGGAAGCCCAGAGTGAGGAATTCCAAGCCGAGCAACCTGCTCGCGAGGAAGCGGCTCGAGCTCAGTACACGCGTCTGTTGTCGCTATTGCAAACCGAGCGAACCCTGGCAGAAGACTTTGGTCCCAATCATCCATTGGTAGCTGCGACTCAGAAAGAGATTCAGGTCATTCAAGAGTTCATCACTGCCAACGCACCCACCGCAACTGCGAAACAGGGGCGTAAACTTGATCCCAAAGAGATGTTAACGACCTACTCGATGCTGCTTGAGCACGACATTGCAGAATTGGAAAAACGCGAGCAGATCCTGATTGCCGATTCCGCCAACGAATTGCGGCTTGCCAAAGGGGTTGAAGCGGATTTTCTGAAAGGCAGCTCGCTAAAGGCGCAACTTAATCGAGCCCAGGCACGCTATGACGAAGTGATCCGCCGTTTGCAGGAAATTAATCTATCCGGTTCCTACGCTGGATTTTCCACAGACCTGCTGGCGAGCCCCGAAATCGAAAAAGAGGCAGCTTGGCCTAAGCTCCCAATCGTCGTTGCCTTGGGGGGAATTCTTGGGTTGTTTTTTGGTGGTTCGCTGGCGGTGGCTTCCGAACTGTTTGACGCAACGTTCCGGGACGCACACGATTTGGAATACACGCTTGGGGCTCCCGCTATCGCTCACATTCCTCGTATCGACTTGAAGAAAGTGAAGAAGGAACTGAGCACGGAAACGAGGCTCGATCCGTCGTTGGTTGCATTTCACACGCCACGTTCACCTGAGTCCGAATTGTATCGCGTGGCTCGGACATCCATGATGGTGAAGACCCGCGCCTCGGGTGCAACTAAGTTAATGATGACTAGCCCTCACCCGGGAGACGGAAAGTCAACGACAATCTCGAACCTTGCAATTTCGTTCGCCCAAGCAGGTAAGAAGGTATTGTTGATCGATGCGGACATGCGGCGGCCTGTGATCGGTGGACTGTTTGGACTTGAGGCCAGCCCGGGGTTAAGCGATGCATTGCTTGAGACATCTGATTTGCAGGATTGTTTTCATGCATCGGAAGTGCCAAATTTGATGATCATGCCGCATGGTGGGCGAACCCACAGCCCTGCAGAACTGCTCGAGTCCAGCCAGTTGTCCAAAGTGCTTGCCGACTGTGAGCGTCAATTTGATGTGGTCTTGGTCGATGCTCCGCCGCTGCTAGCGGTGGCGGACCCGGCGATTATCGCCCCGATCGTAGACGCAGTGATGTTGACGGTACGGATTCGCAAAAACGGCCGACGTCCCGTCGAACGTGCCGTCCGCATTTTGCAAGAAATCGATGTTACCCCAACGGCGTTGATCATCAATGCAACGGAGAAGAACGGCCAAGGTACCTACGGCTACTCGAACGGGTATTCAAGCGAAGAGTACAGCTATGTCGGGTACTACCACGAGTATTCGGTCACTCCGGAAAAACCGGCCCGAAGATCAGAACAATCGGCAAGGTTGGTGGAAACGGTTTCAAGCTTAAAAGCGAGCAGTTTTTAGTTTGCCGACGCCAATCTTTTGTTCGCACGATCGTGCGGCAAAGCCATACTTAATAGCCTCGTCTACTCGACGCAAACCCAAAGCAGAGTGTTTTCATTGTCCACACGATTCGAAACGACCGCACGCTTGCTCGGCCCGATGGCCGTCGCCGCTATCGTTTCGTCGGAAGAAGCGGATGACGCAAATCTGGCGAGCGTGGAAGAAATCCTTTCGGAACATACGGCTTGCCGACCTAGCCGTCGTCTGAGTGTCGCCTATTCAACCCAGGCGTTTCTGACGGGGTTACCCTTGCTGATTGTTGACCTGGTGGTGACAGGATTCTGCCTTGTCGGTGCAGCTTACGTCGTTGACCTGTTTCTACAGCGGCCACTTCATCCGGGCACGTGGAATCAGTTGCCAGCGATCTTGTTGCTGCAGTTTTTGTTTATGTCCATCCACCAGATGTATCCGGGGGTGGGGGACAGTCAGATCGCTGAACTCCGTGGTTTAGTTCGCTCCACCATTTTCAGTTTTGTGTCGTTAGCGGCACTGAATGCGATGCTCGGACAGTTGCCACGGGTGGAATTTATCATGTTCCTGATTGGCGTGATGATGACCGCATTCTTTTTGCCTCTCAGCCGCAATGTTGCCCGTCGTTATCTTGCTCGGCGGACTTGGTGGGGCATGCGCGCGTTGATTGTGGGGGATGCCGAATCTTCGCAGCAAACATTTCGGCGACTCAAATCGCATCCGACATGCGGGTATCGACCGGTCGCGATTGCCACTGACTACATCGAACCTGACGTCGCAGCCAAAGCTGACTTGCGTACCGTGATCAACAGTTACGATATCGTCGAGATTGCTCGTAATCACCATACTCCCGTCGTCGTCCTGACCTCGAGCGACACGCGTGTCCGATTGACAGAGCGTCTAATTTTCACGTTTCCTTCGGTCGTCGTTTTCGGCAATTTGCAATCGGCGATCTTAAGTGGTGAACGCTCGCCCGTTCCCGGTAGCCTGATCACGCGAATTAATCGCCCATTACCTCGATTCATGCCGCGGGTTACAAAGCGTTTGTTTGATTTGGCAATTTGTGTGCCATTGTTCCTGCTGTTGCTAATCCCTGGTGCGATCATCGCGATGGCGATTAAAATCGCCTCGCCAGGTCCGATCTTTTACGGTGATCCACGCGTCGGACAACATGGTATCCGATTCAAGATGTGGAAATTCCGCACGATGATTCCCAACGCCAGCCATGTGCTCGACGAGCACTTGAGGGCTCATCCCGAATTGCAAGCCGAGTGGAACGAAACCAAAAAGATTAAAAATGACCCACGCATCGTGCCCTATATCGGTTCGGCAATGCGTCGCTGGAGTCTTGATGAGTTACCACAACTTTGGAACGTTCTGGTCGGCGAGATGAGTCTGGTTGGACCGCGTCCGATGCCAGCGGATGAAATCGTCCGTTACAACACCAAGTTCTTTGAATACACACACATGACCCCGGGATTGACCGGACTTTGGCAAGTCGCCGGCCGTAATGATGTTACGTTTCAGACACGGGTAATGCTTGTCGAGTACTATGCCAAAAATTGGTCGCTCTGGCTTGATATATGGATCCTGGCACGAACCCCAAGTGTGGTGCTGAAAAACGAGGGCGCGTACTAGTTTGTCGCTTCCACATTTCGTCGGGGCGAAGGAAATAACTATTCCGTCGTTCCCGCGCGAGGCATGCGTTCCCACGCGAGGCATTTCGATTGGCGATCGAAGATTCTCTCGTCGCGATAGCGGACGTCATGTGATCAGCCTACCTGTCCGCGTCGTTTCGAGTCTTTGATCCGTATTTTAGATTCGCCCCGAGCCGAGATGAACGAGCTACCCGCTAGCTTGTTCATTGCTAATTAGAAGACCTGACTGCAACGGAGTGCTCTCGTGAAAATTTTAGTCGTCACTAATCTGTTTCATCCCGACCGCGGAGGTGGTGCCTCGGTCTTTTCCGACATGTGCTACGGGCTTGTCGAGAGAGGGCATGATGTGACGGTGTTCAGCACCTATCCCTACTATCCCGAGTGGCAAAATAAATCGGGAGCAAAGGCTTGGCGAACCGCTACGGAAACGATCAACGGTGTCCGTGTCGTTCGTTTTGGGGTGTACATCCCCACCAACCCGTCGAAGTTTATCCCGCGTGTGATGTTCGAGTTGTCCTTCACCTTGAGCTTGATGCGTAGTCTGTTCTACTTCCGTCGTTATGACGCGGTCATGGTGTATTGCCCGGTGCTTAGCTCTGTGCTCTATGGCGCAATCCGGCGGATTTTTTATCGTGAGCCGATGTGGCTGAATGTACAAGACATTCCCGCGGATGCAGCGGCTGCGGCGGGGATCAGCAAGAATCGATTTGCCAATCGACTAAGCCAGATGGCTCAGAAATTTCTCTTCAATCGAGCGGTATTGTGGAGCTCTATTGCTCCTAAGATGATCCAACGACTGAGCGAATTGAGAACCCGCAATCAGCCGATCCATCTTGTCCCCAACTTTCTAAACACTTCGATGGCCGAGGTGATCGCGGCGCATGCTCCGAAGATAAACCGGCCTGTCTCGCAACCGATCAAGTTGCTTTACGGTGGGAACATCGGAAAGAAGCAGGGGCTGCTGGAATTCTGTAAGCAGCTCTCCAAATCGAAACTCGCCTTCCAATTTACGATCCATGGAAATGGCGGTGAAGCGCCAAGTTTGAAGCAGTGGGTTGAAGCAAGCGGCGATTCACGATTCCGATTTGGCGAATTTCTCGATGAGGCTGGATTCGTTAATGCGTTGTTTGAATCTGATCTTTTTGTGATCACCGAGAAATCGGGCGCAGGAGCCTCCTTTATCCCAAGCAAACTCATTCCTTGCATGGCGACAGGTACACCTGTCCTTTGTGTCTGTGATCCCGATGGCCCGTTAGGCACCGAAGTGGGGCAGTATGGCCTTGGGGTGACTTCCCACTGGAATGAATTGGACGAGATGCTAGATCGTTTGACCGAGCTTTCTGATGATCAGCAGCGTTATCGTCAACTGCAACAAAATGCGATTGAACGATCCGAGGCGTATCGTCGCGATCCCGTTATTGATTTTGTCGAACGAGAGTTGACGCTGCTGACTCACAAGAAATGATCCCATTCCGCACACCTTGATTTTTACTTCTTCCTGATAAAAGAAGGGATGTGCGAAATTGGAAGTTTTTCAACAATGTAGTCGCTGTTCTCAAGAAATTGGTCGACTGCATCGGTTTCGCCCGCGACAGTGCCGTAGTCATCGAGCACGATTAACCCACCCCGCACAACGCGATCGAAAAGATTTTTCAGGATGACCACCGATGGCTTATACACATCCACATCGATATGTAACAGCGAAATTCGAAGCTCGGGATGTTCGGCGATATAGGTAGGCAACGTCTCGAGCAAGTCGCCTTTAATCAATTCGAAATTTTCGAAGCCTTTGTGTTGTAAGACTTCTTTTAATCCATCGACGGAGATTCCTTCTCCGGCGGCGCCCTCAAATTCGCTGACAAACGCTTGGTCGTTTGCGTCCTCCTGCTTGGGAAAGGCGCCAAACGCATCGAAGCCGATAATTTTACGAGAATAGGGGCTTTCGAGCACTTCTCGAAAACTGCAAAAGCGAATGAAGGAGGCGCCCTTGAAAACGCCACACTCAACCACGTGTCCCGGCAAGTTGACGATCGATTTGTAAAGATCATAGTGTGCCAACATCTTCGGAATTCGATTCTTGTGACTTGTTAAATAAAAGCCATTCTCGTAGTCCCATTGTTGATCAACGTCGAAGCCAAATAGTCTTTTACCCATCACTTATTTCTCTCTCGGTGGTGCTAACAGCAGGCAAATTGAATTGGGACAAAGGGGAGAAGCGACGAAAAACCGTATTCAATTCATTGATTCCGAAATTTCGGCTTAGACACATCCTTGCGATTGCGCCTGAGTGTTTCGTTATTTACAAAATTCCGGTCATGCACGCGATACCATCCCGGATGTGTGAAAGTAGGCATAGCTAGCATTTGCACTAGAGGGTTGGGTAATTTGGCGACGATGTTCCCATTATGCAGCCAGTGATGGAATCGATTCGTAAAGCATTGGGCCAAGCGAATTGATTTGCATCACTGGGCAAAGGCAAGTTTTTGCCCCTACAAGGCAGGCAGCGAATGGGTCGCATGATCTTGCTTAGGTGACTCCCCATCCAAATCGGGTAACAAAATGATAATCGCAGAAGTCGGATGCAACCACAAAGGCGAGATGGAGATCGCACACGAATTGATCAAGATGGCAAGTGTGTTTTGTCAAGTCGATGTGATCAAGTTTCAAAAGCGCACGAACCGTGAGCTATTGTCACCTCAAGAGTACGACCGTCCTCACCCGAATCCCCACAACAGTTACGGGGAAACCTATGGTCAGCATCGTGAATTCCTTGAGTTTAACGTTGATCAGCATCGCCAACTGAAAGAGTGGTGCGAGCAATTTGAGGTCGAATACTCGACATCGGTCTGGGATCTGACCGCGGCAAAGGAGATGGTGCAGCTGTCACCGCACCTGTTAAAGGTTCCTTCGGCTTGTAACGTCGACTTTGAGATGGCTGGGTTCTTGTGCGACTCCTTCTCCGGTGAAATCCATGTTTCGATGGGCATGTCCACCCGCAAGGAGGAGTCGAAGATCGTTGAATTCTACGACAAGAAAGGACGTGGAAAAGATTTGGTGATTTATGCCTGCACCTCGGGTTACCCCGTGCCTTTTGAGGATCTTGGGCTCTATGAAATCAAGCGACTGATCGAAGAGTACGGGACGACCGTCAAAGCCGTCGGATTCTCGGGGCATCACCTCGGCATCGCAGCGGATATCGCAGCGCTTGCACTGGGCGCGACGGTATTTGAGCGACATTTCACGCTGGACCGAACATGGCGAGGAACCGATCATGCCGCAAGTCTCGAGCCGGACGGAATGCGTCGCCTTGCACGAAACCTAAAAAGTGTCGCCAAAGGTTTGACATACAAGTCCGAAGAAATTCTGCCGATTGAAAAGGTTCAACGAGAAAAGCTGAAGAGGAAAGTGAATGGCTAATCCAATCGTTGCACTTATCCCGCTTCGCGGTGGGTCACAGGGAATTCCAGGTAAGAACGTCAAGCCCATCGCAGGCAAGCCGCTCTGTCGATGGTCACTTGAAGCTGCGTGCGAAAGCTCGCTGATTGACCGCGTCTATGTTTCCACGGACAGTGACAAGATTAAAGAAATCGTCAACTCCTTCAAGTTGCCGGTGGAAGTGATCGACCGGCCCGCTGAATACGCGACCAATACGGCATCCACTGAATCCGTGATGATCGATTTCGCAAAAAAAATCGATTTCGAGACGGTTGTTACGATCCAGGCGACATCGCCGTTGACTACCGCTAGCGACTTGGATCGCGCGATTGGGACCCTTCGTTCCGATGGCTACGACAGCATGGTGACGGGGGTTATCGAAAAGCGTTTTGTTTGGAGCCCCGAGGGTAAAGCACTCAACTACGATCCCGTTCATCGTCCGCGCCGCCAGGATTGGAAAGGCACTTTGGTTGAAAACGGCGCGTTTTATATCACGCGTCGCGAAATTCTTGAGCAGTACCAGTGCCGACTCGGCGGTAAAATTGGTGTCTTCGAGATGGAACCGCGGACCGCGTTTGAGATCGATGAACCTGATGATTGGGCGGTTTGCGAATCACTGCTTCGGCGCCGCGCTTTTGAAGGCGATTATTTCGAGGTGCTCCGAGGCATTCGCTTGGTCGTCTGTGATGTCGATGGTACGCTAACCGATGGCGGGATGTATTATGACGCCAACGGCGAAGCAATGAAGAAATTTAATACACGCGACGCGCATGGACTGTCGCTGCTGCGAGAACAAGGGATCGAAGTTGCCATCGTCACCCGAGAAAACTCGTCGGTCGCTGCGGCAAGAGCGAAGAAAATCGGTATCCCCATTCATTTGGGGGTAATGGACAAAAGCAATTTCTTGGCAACGTTATGTGAACAGCACGATGTCAGTCCGTCACAAGTCGCGATGATTGGAGATGATTTTAATGACATCGAAATCATGCAGCGGTCGGCGTTTTCGGCATGTCCGGCAGACGCAGTCAAACAGGTCCGGCAAATTGCGTCTTATGTCGCAACGCTGCCAGGCGGCAGCGGCGCTGTGCGAGAAATTTGTGAAGTTTTGATTGAGAGCCGATGATGAGCCCGCCGGTTCAACCCGCACCGCTAGGAGTGCAATCTACTTCGCAGAATCACCATTCCGCGTCCGTAGCGTCGACCACCGGTCGCTCCGATTTTCGCTCCACAGTTGCATTTCTCTCGGCTGCGGTGCTGCGAAAGTTTGGCAGCGCCGTTTGGATCCCGGTGCTATTAGCGCTTGTTTCGCCTGCCGATTTTTCTCGCTACGGAATGTTGCTGGCGGCGGTCAACCTGCTTGTGCCGCTGTTGAGCCTTGGGATTGTATTCGCCCCGATGCGACTCGCGTTTGATCATCCACAAGGTGCAAAACGCAATTCCTTGTTCCGAACGACGCTTTTCACCACGACGGCGATTGCGGGGACTGGATTAACGCTGACCCTCGCCATCCTGTTGGTCGCTGTCCCCGACGATCCGTTGACGCACGGATCAAGTCTGCTGCGATGTTGCATTGCGTTTCATGTCTTCGCCGCAATTCTGAGCGAATTCGCATTCTCGCTGCTTCGAGTAAAAGGGCAGGCGGTGCGTTTCGCCCTTGCGGCATGCGTGTACGCATTCGCACCCTTTTTCATCTCGTTGCCATTTTTGCTGTGGACCTCGACAGAACCGCTGATCGTTATTTCTGGATCAATGGCCTGTGGTCTGTTCGGCGCATTTCTAATCGCAATGCATGGAGAGATCCGACGCATTCTGTTGGCGGCACCCGAAGCGGGGTTATTGAGCTCATTGCTTCATTACTCTCTGCCCGTGTCGATGCATCTTATCGGGCTTTGGGCAATTAATGCCAGCGGTCGCTGGATTGGAACGATTAGCCAAACCTTGGAAGAGATGGCTTCGTTTACTCTGTTTTCGGCAATTGCATCTCTGTTGATGGGCTTTCCCGTCGCCCTGCTCGAAGCCAGACTACCGAAATACAATTCAGCATTTGGTCGACGCGAGTATTCCCAGGCGATCTCAATTCTTCGCCGCTGTATGGCGCTTGCTCTAGCCGTAATCGTTGTCATCTACCTTATTATCGCCGCGTGCCTTTACGTTGGCGCCGACCGGTTACCGGCTCAGTACATTCCCAGTAAATTGACGCTCGGGTGTTTCTGCCTGTTTAATGTGTTTCACTGCATCTATTTGATCGGCGTGAATATCCTGAGCGGATTGAAGCGAACGTCATTCCTTGCCGCTGCTACGATCGTCGCCGGAAGCGTCACGATCGCGGTGTCCTATTTTGGTTGCCTTTGGTACGGCGAGATCGGGTTGGTCATTGCCATGGTCGCGGGGATGCTTTGCCAAGCAGGATCCGTAAACTTGGTTGCTTATTATTTGGTTTCAAACGCTCCGCAATCTCCCACGTTACCTTTGCAAGCCGTAGACACACCGAGCCAAAGGGCAGTGCCGTTGGATCAAATCGCCTTTCATGCGATCGTCGACGAATGCGAACAAGTGTGCGAAGGACTTGATGTCAAGAACCATCGCCTGCGTTCGTTTGCTGAGTTTATTCTGAGAATGCTTGCATTCGCGTGCAACGCACCCGGACGCGATGGAGGCTCGCCCACCGGTTGTTGCCACTATATCCACGATCCGCGACTGGGCCGTTTTGACACGCCGGGATCGTTCCACGTCTGCACGTCACCTAGGTCGATTCGTTTTACGAAAATTCGGCCGTCCGTTGTCGTGGCAATCGTCCGTCAATATCGCCGGCTCTCGCGCGACATCAAGCCGCAAAGTCCTTTGGATAGTTTGACGCTTCTCGACCTCGCCTGCATCACCTATTTGTCGGAACAATACGGAGTTCGCTCGTTTCATGTTGCAGCACATTTTCAGCCGTATGTCGTGCTGTTAAGCGAACTTCGTCGCAAGCAGCTTATTGACGTTCTTACTGGACACCAACATGGTGCTTGGGAATTACGTCCGCTCGAGAAAATCCAGCGACGTTTGTTCTTCGATCGCTATCATTTGCTCGACACAAGATTTCAGCACGTTTTTGAGAAATACCTCAGTGGCAATCCGAGTGTGCAGATCGAAGCGAGCGATCTTAGTAAATCAATGAGTTGGCAGACACGTGGGACCCCTCACGTCGCACTCGGATTTCAAGGCAAAGACTATCCGCCCAATTGGATGATGTTGGAGATCGTTAGCAAGGTTTGCAAAAAGCTGGAAATCGACCTTATTGTCTATCCACATCCCAAGGAATCCGAGGCCACCTGTAAGAAGGTTGCAGCCATCGCCACGGTGGAGCGTACCCAACGTTACAGCGATTCGTTGGCTTTTGTTTCGGCGTTTTCGACGCTTGGTCTCGAATTCGCGTTAAATGGACGTCCTGCGATTTTCGTGAATATCGATGATCGCCGCATTGTGTTTGACGAAACAGGCCTGGATACATCGTGTGTGCATTTGGACGCACTCGAGTCAACTTTGCTGAAATGTTTGCAGCCGTGAAGCATGGCCCACATACCAACGCTGCTTGCCACCACTGCATATCTGAAATGAGACGCCGAGATATCTAAGATGTATGAAAGCCGAGTCCGGAACGATCAATTTGATCGAAGCAAGAACTTCGAGCGAGGTGCAAGCACCCTCGTATTCATGCTTTGGTATGTTTTAAAATGCTTTGTGTTTCTGTCCCCGCTGCCATGGCCCTCGAATCTTAAAGTTAGATGTCTTCGATTGTTTGGGGCAAAAGTCGGACGCAATGTCTATATCAAACCTCGGGTCAACGTCCACTTTCCCTGGAAGCTAAGAATTGGGGATCACACATGGATTGGCGAAGAAGTTTGCATTATCAACTTTGAGCCGGTTGCGATTGGCAATCACTGCTGTCTATCTCAACGAGCAACCATCTGTGCGGGTAACCACGATTATCGGGATCCGGCAATGAATTACCGAAATGCTCCGATTACCCTTAATGACGGAGTGTGGGTGGGGTGTATGGCTTTCGTGGGGCCGGGATTAACGATTGGGACCGATGCAGTCATTACGGCGGGATCGATTGTCACGAATAACGTCGAGGCATTTTCAGTCATACGAGGTAATCCGGCATGCAAAATTGCGCAGCGTTACCGAGATCAGCCGAAAGAGAAATAGGGAATCGAAGCTTCCCCGTTGAGACGACCGGCACGAGGATGATATGAGCAAAGTGGCAACCCACGACGGATCGAGCCTGCAGCTGCCTACCCCATTGTCAGCCTGTCTGATTTCCGCTGCCATCTTTGGCTTTTTCCATTTGACAAGCCCCTTCGCCTTCGCCCTGGAATACGATTATCAAACTTGGTTTTTCCTGTTTCTAAACATCGTTGCCATTGCCCTTCCGGCGATCCTTTATCGTTTTAGCCGGCACGGAGGCAAGAAGCGATTCCGAATCGAATCGGGGATTCCAGTCGATTCGCGATTCTTGCAACTTGGCGTTTGGGTACTGATCGGGCTAGCCTTGCTCGGGACCATTCTGAAGTGTTACGACCTCTTCGTGGCTCGCGGGTTTTCCGTCACATCAAATGTGAACGAGCTGTACGAACAGAACGCGGAAATCAGCGCGTCAATGGCAGGTCTGGTTGCGTCCTTGCTTTACCCATTGGCATTTCCAACGCTGATCATTTCTTTAGCACTGCACAATTCAGCACGGCAACATGCAAAACGGATGTGGAAAATAGCCGTCGTCCTTTCCATCTTTGCGTGTCTGGTTGCGCCGTTGAACACAATCCTGCTCGGTAAACGTGGAGCGGTGTTTTCCGTCACGATTCTTGCAGCATTGGCTTTCTATTATTCGGGAATTCGACTGCGAAAGAGGACGATACTCGTCGGATCGATGGTGGCGTTTGCCCTCTTTGTCTTTTCCACACGAATGTTTAGCCATCGTCTCGAATTGAAGGGGGCGTCCACGGAGGCTGCCGTGGAAGCGGGCCGTTTCACCGACCTGCTAGAACTGAGCCCCAACTATCGATCCGTTGCCAGACACAGTGCGATGCCCGACTCGTTTCGATCAGCTTTCTACGATTGGTCGGTCATCCACGCGTATGTCGTGCATGCCGTCCCCGAGTACCTGTTTGCCATCGAAAACTTTAATCGCGCCGAATACCAGCATGGCAAATTTACTTTTTCGCTCGTGGCAAAATTTAGCTCCTACTTTAGCGACATCCACTACGATGCGAAGGCAACCGCAGAGGTTCCGCCACGAACCTATATCTACTCAACTCTGTTCGGGCCACTCTTTTTCGACTTTGGGTTTGCCAGCATCTTTGTGACACTTTTGATCGGTGCATCGTTCGTGTTCACATACAATCTTGCCAAGAGAGACGCTGTTCTCGTGCCACTTTACCTGTATCTGTACACAGTGGTGCTCGTCAGTCCGATCATTTGCTTCCTGAACATGTTCTACGGTTTTTATTACCTCACCGCGTCCATTTCAGCAGCCGTGTTTCTAAAGTTTTGTAGTCGTGTGCGTCCTCGACAGCAGCTGAGGCATCAATTGACGTAATGTGATTTGTTCCCGGATTCCTTTGTTTTTCGGCACTGTTTCCAGGGATCAAGCACGTTGTGGCTGTCAACACCGACGCGGGGACGCGTTTCGTGAATTAGGCAGACCACGGGATGGTTCGTATTGCCCCGTTTTCGCTTGGGAGAAGCGACAAAGAACTCAAGAGCGGGTGCGACGCCGCTTGCCCCGGGCGGCGTGACACCCTGTCTCATGCAGAACGTTGTCTATCCTGTGACGCTACCGTCATTGTTTGAGTGTCTGTGGTGACCGCTCGAGTGCAATGGGTGGTAGTCGGTGCGAATGTGAATATAGCGGTACGCCTGTGGGCAAGGCAAGCAAAAAGACACGGTTTTCGCAAAATGATTTGCCCCGAGCTGCCGGCGAATGCACCCGAGACCTGCCCTGCAGTCTGGACGCGGTGGATCGCTGCGCCGCAAAAACTGCACATGGATCAGACGCGGATGGGGCGAACCGTGTGCGTGGCGGAGCCCCCGAGCCCCGTGCTGCTCGAAGACTCCGCGACCCCGCGGCCGTTTGTGCATTCCGTTGCAACGCGATTTTTTTAATGAGGGCTGTTGGGGGCACGCGGCGATCGCGTGCACTATGCCTGCGTGTTGACGCGTGGCGATCACGTGCCGACGAAACTCACGCACGAGTTCCGCTACCAGGGAACACGGACGAAACTTTTGACGAGTTCCGCTACCGGGGAAACGGACGAAACTCTTGACGAGTTCCGCTACCGAATTGCGGCGAAGACGGTTTTAGTTTTGCGCCAGTTTATCGGCGTCGGCGTTTTCGCTGACGTAGGGATTCTCTCGCACTGGCCCCATCTTCTTCGCTTTCGGTTTGACCGACGCGGAATAAGAAATGCAAGGATTGCCGATCGGACCATGCGAGGCGCCTGGAGGAGTCATGAATTCAGACTCCAATCGACCGCGGTAGCTGGTCGGAGCGTTGACCATCGGCGGCGCCGCGAAGGGGCTCATTCCGTAAGGCCGGGCGTAACGGGCACCGTAATAGACGGGGGGATTGGTGGCAAAGTAGGGAGGGGTGCGTAGTGATGTTCCGTAGTAGGAGCCATACGGGCTGTAAAATCCGTAACCACCAAACGGAAAGACACCTCCCGCGTCGGGGTATTGGGCAGAGGCCGATTCGGAAGTGGCGACAATGGCGGCAAGGGCTAAAACGGCAGCTACAACGATACTTTTCATCGAAAACCTCAACTAAACATGATGGGGGCTAGGACTGTCGCGAAAATTCTGCGACTCTCGCGATCTAAAAATGGAGGGCCCCCGTACGACCCTATGCTTGCGCATAATCCCTACGCTAGTCGGGCCGCAGCATCCTTTCAACTGATTCGTTCCGACAATTCGCCAATTCCGCGGTTTCCCCTACCATCGCCACACTCCGAAGAACCGCCGTCCCCGCACCACCGCAGAGTGATTAATCCGTGAAAATCGTTTGCATTATCCATTCTCTTAGTGGCGGTGGCGCCGAGCGGGTGATGGCAGCCCTGGCATCCCAGTTGTCCGCCCGCGAACACGAAGTTGTGCTGGTCACGTTTGATGACGCCCGCACCGACCGGCATGAAGTTGCCGAATCGGTCCGCCGAATTCCGCTGCGGGTGATGCGCGCCAGCCGCGGACGGGTCGATAAAGCGATGAATCTGCATCGCCGGCACAAGGCGATCCGCAACACGATTGCAACGGAAAAACCTGACGTGGTGCTGTCGTTTTGCGATCGCACCAATCTCGACGTGCTGCTGTCGACCATCGGCATGAAGGCACCGATCGTGATCAGCGAACGCAGCGACCCGGCACAGCAGTCACTTGGTTTTTTCTGGGAAACCATGCGGCGACGATCCTACAAGCGAGCCGCGCGGGTGGTCGCACTGACCGACGCAATCGCCACTACGCTCGCGCCGCTTAGCCCACGTCCGATCGCGGTGATCCCCTCGGCGATCACGCCACCACGCTGCCGTGATATCGAACATGAAAATAAGATCATTTTAGGGGTCGGCCGTCTGGCACCCGAAAAAGGCTTCGACCGTTTGATCGAAGCGTTCGCAAAAATCGCGGACGATGCACCCGCTTGGTCACTGAAGATCTTGGGGGAAGGAGCGATGCGCGAGGAATTGCAGCGTCAAGCCGACGAAGCGGGAATCAGCCGACGTTTGTCGATGCCCGGCTGGTTGCGTCCAATCGCACCTGAATATGAAATCGCCACGCTGTTTGTCTTGCCCAGTCGCTACGAAGGATTCCCCTCGGCGCTGCTCGAAGCGATGGCAACCGGATTGCCGTGTATCGCGATGAAGTGCCAAAGTGGTTCGTGCGAGATCGTCACGCACAACGAAAACGGATTGCTGGTGGACGACAGCGTCGATGCACTCGCCGACGCGATGCGATCCTTGATCCAAAACGAATCCGAACGTGTGCGGTTGGGCAACGCGGCCACCGCGGTGATCAAACGTTTTGACTTTACGTCCATGGTCGACGCCTACGAGGAATTGTTGGTGGAAGTCGCCAGCGGTGGCCGAAAGTCGCGAAAACGTTCCGAAGATTTGTAGTAGCGTCCCAGACCAACGCCGTGCAGCATTTCCTGTAGCGGAACTCGTCACGAGTTTCGGGGGGGCATACGTCAACCGAACGAAAGCCGTTGACGACTTCCGCTACGCTAAAACAGGCTGACTTGATAAGAGAAAATGTCTCGCAGCGTTGCGGATCAAAGACGGCTTAGTAGATCGCGTTTTTTCTCTTCAAATTCCTGGTCGCTGATGTAGCCCTTTTCTTTCAACGCCCCAAGTCGCTCGAGCGTGCCGAGAATGCCGTCGTTGCCGGAAGCCTCTTGACGGTTTCCGTTGTCGCTCGGGGACAGGGCTGCCATGTTGTTCGAGGCCGTTTCGCTGGCAGGTGACGCCGCGGCCGGCGCTGCGGGGGCCGGAGTCGGCGGCACTGGAGCCACTCCGTTGCGAGAAACCACGGGCAGACTTGCCAGGTTGACCGTTCCGTACTGGCTAGTGAACGTGATCGAACTGCCGCCTCCTTGCTGCTGTCCAAAGCCACCGATTTGATGATCCAGCGTGTCGTAGACCCAGACGTCGGAGCCTGTTTTTACCGCCAGTCGGCGACTCCACGAGAAATAGGCGTAGCGAATGTTGTTTTGTGCTCCGGTTGCGTTGGGCACTCCGAGTTCCTCTGGCCACCAATTTTGATCGGGATCGGGAACAAATAGACTGTTGTTGCTGCCCATCGCGCCAGACGCTTGTGACTGCGTGTTCCCGCTGCCTTGGCTTTGGCCTCCCTGGCTTTGGCTTTGGAACGATCCTTGAAAAGGCGAGGTTTGATGGTTGGCCAATTCGTTGGCGATGTCGTTGCAGATGTTTTCGACGCGAGATTTCAATTGATAGTTAAACAGATCGCTAACCATCGTCATCCCGCCTCGCATCCACTGGCCGCAACCGCCAAATTCGGGATGATTAAACTGAGCCATCGAGCCGTTGCCATTGTGAATGGCGATCAACATGTGCGTGACGGCGTCCGTAGAGAGTCCGTGACGCTGGCCCAGTCGTTGGACGATTTCGTTCCCCGCAGGTGATAGTTGTGGCATGGTGTCGTGCGATCCTGAATCGGATTTGCCGATTACAAACAAAGGGGATAGAAGAGATGAACCGTTCCGCCACGGTGTGGCGACGCCACCATTTTGTATTTTGACGTTTCACCGCCAGCAGGGGAAGCGTGCGTCGGCGAATTGTTTGTTGCTCGCCATATTCGTTGCACCAAGTGCGTCCGCACAATTTTTCGATCGAAACCGCAAGCGGCGACTCACACAGTCAACAAACAATCAACAAAACGCGGATCCCCAAACGACTTGCCGATCCAAGCAAGTGGCAATTGGATTGGATCGCCATTAGAATGAGACGCACTTGTTCGGCGAGAACAAAACACCTTAAATGCGCAGAAGGCGACGCACTGTGAGTTTCGATACTGGCAATCCACCCCCGCAATCCCCCTACTCGCCACCGCAACGACAGGGTGGGCCCTCTTTTGCCGGCGACGTTCCGCAGGGCAAAAGGCAGTCGGGCTTTGGGATTGCCTCGTTCATCATGTCGATCATGGTCGGCATTGGTGCCTTCACGGTCATTTTAGTGGCCGGGTTTGCCGAGGCCTCCAGCCCCGAAGGCATTAATGAAGAGTCGCCCATTGCGATCATCGTGGGGCTCTGCATTTTCGGAGTCATTGGCCTGAACCTGCTTGGGATCGGTCTGGGCGTCGCCGGACTGTGCCAACCTAACCGCTCGCGAATCTTTGCCATTCTCGGACTCGTCTTTAACGGGCTGGTGATCATGGGCATCATTGGAATCATGGCGATCGGGGTTGCCATGGGCGGCTAGAACGCCGTGCCGCTACCCAAAGTAAGTCGCCTTGGGCTAGCGAGTTCGGGCAGTAATTTGATGAAAATCATGACGCCCCACGCGACGTCGACCTCATTGCTGGATGTTGCAAACGTGAGGACCCTCGGTGCGCGGCGTTAATTACCGACTTCGCTGCCGCTTGGCCCAAGTTCGTCGTGTTTTTGTGGCCTTGTCTTGGTATCCTATAGCTAGCGGAGACAACGACTTAGACTCCGCCGCAACACACTCATCTTGATCGCACGTCGATCCCTTCCAACGCGTAGAGATATTTGTCATGAGCCAAGCGACTCGCGAATTCACCGATTTGCTCCTTAAGAAAGGCATCATTAGCCTCGATCAACTCACCGAAGCCGAGGGGGTGGCTCAGACCACGAAAGCGGATGTGGGCGACGTGTTGGTGCAAATGGAGTATGCGACGCCCGAAGAAGTGGCACTCGCGCTCGCCGAATTCCACAAAATCCCCTTTGTCGACCTTCGCGAAGAACGGATCGCCGAAACGGTGATCGAATTGATCCCCGAATCGGTGGCTCGCGAAAACACCATTTTGCCCTTCAGTATCGACGAGGAAGGGACGCTGCGAATCTTGATCGCCGACCCCTTCGATTTCGCGACGGTAGAAAAACTGCGATTCATCCTGAACCGCAAGATCGAAACCGCTCTGGCCCCTAAATCGGCCATCATCGGAGCGATCAACCAATATTACGGGCAGGTCGAAGGGGAATCTGCTGACTCGATGCTGCAAGAATTCACCGACACGGCGATCGACTTTACCGAAACCAGCGACGATGACGGCGGGGGGGGCGGTGGCGATGAAACCGTCGATGACAATAGTGCCCCCGTCATCCGGTTGGTCAATCTGATGATCCAAGAAGCGGTGCAATTGCGGGCCAGCGATATTCACGTCGAACCGTTCGAACACCGCGTCCGCATCCGTTATCGAATTGACGGCGTATTGGTCGAGCGTGAAAACGTGCCTCGCCGAATGCTATCGGCCGTGATCGCCCGTATCAAAATCTTGTCGAAGATCGACATTTCGGAAAAGCGAAGGCCGACGGACGGGCGGATCAAGATCACGGTGGGTGACAAACAGCTCGATTTGCGGGTCAGTATCATTCCGACCAATCATGGCCAATCGTGCGTGATGCGGCTGTTGGACAAAGACAACATCAAGGTTGGGGTTCGCCAGCTCGGTCTGTCCGAACGCGACTTCCGTAATTTCAACTCGCTGATCCGCCGGCCCAACGGCATTATCCTGGTGACCGGACCGACTGGGTCGGGCAAGACCACCACGCTGTACGCGTCGCTCAATGCACTGAACCGTCCCGACCGCAAAGTAATCACTGCCGAAGACCCGGTCGAATACTACTTGCCCGGGATCAATCAGGTCGAAGTGAAGCACAATATCGGGCTCGATTTTGCTCGCATTATCCGCGCGATGTTGCGTCAGGCTCCCAATATCATCCTGGTCGGTGAGATGCGGGATCACGAGACTGCAGCGACAGGAATCGAGGCTAGTCTTACTGGACACCTGGTTTTCAGTACCCTGCACACGAACGATGCGCCCAGTGCGATATCGCGAATGGTGGACATTGGTGTACCAGGCTATATGGTGGCAAGTAGTGTGATTGCGGTCTTGGCCCAGCGGTTGGTGCGGACGATTTGCCCCCGCTGTAAGGTGCGGTATCAACCGACCGAAAGTGTGCTGGCTGATTCGATGCTGCCACCGGAAATGATCAAGCAGGCCGAGTTCACCAAGGGCAAGGGATGTTCGTTCTGTGGACGCAGTGGATACCGTGGCCGAATTGGTATCTACGAACTGATGTTGGTGAACTCGAAACTGCGTGAATTGATGTTCAAAGGTGCGAGCACTCTGGAACTGCGTAACGCCGCCATAAGAAACGGTATGTCAACACTTTACGCCGATGGCATGCTGAAGGTGATCCGCGGTGTGACGACGTTTGAAGAGGTTAATCGGGTCGCCAAACGGACCGAGCTCGAGGATGTCGCGCTGGCTCACATTACCAAGGAATTGGCATCACTCTGATCAATCCCGATTGCTTGCAAATCGGCTTGTTCGCAAGTCGATTTTGGGCGTTTTGGCGTGAATCTGTGGCGGCGGCGAGAGGCTATGCTCGACAGCTCGATCGCATGCGGTCGAGCCACCCGGTGGAGCTGTTTCCCTTGCCGCTCAAGTAGCGGTAGGTAGACCGCCCTCGCTGCAATCTGCTGGATCGCGTTTTTGATACCGCGTCTGTCAAAACAGGCGAATTCTTTGAATGCGAGCAATAACGTGTGATAATGGAGTCACCGCCGCAATTATTCTTCCTCTTAGCGGCGTCCTTATCGATCGAACTTATTTATTCATTCCCAATGTCAAAGCGGGCTTCGCCGCCATCGCCGTCCGAATCAACGATTTAACTTGATCTCAATCGATTCAATTTGATTACGGCAAGCCGAACCGCTTTTCTACGATTTCGCCCCTTCAAAAAAATTAGACATTCGCTTCATGGCCACGGTGCTCATTGACAAGCTGCTGCAAGCAGCAATCAAGCAAGGTGTCAGCGACATTCACATTGTTGTTGGCCAACCCCCCGTGTTCCGGCTGCATGGACGGATGCGAAAACTTGATACTAAAACGCTCGAGGCAGCGGACGCGGTAGGGTTGATGAAGAGCATCACTCCGGAACGCTGCCAGCGAGAGTTACAAGAGACAGGCAGCGCCGACTTTGGGTTCGCCTTTGGCGACTTGGCACGTTTTCGTGTTTCGGTGTTCAAGCAGCGTGGTTTCATTTCGATGGTACTGCGTCAAATCCCTAACGACAAACTGACTCCCGAACAGCTCGGGCTTCCCGAATCGGTGGTCAAAATGGTCCACCGGCCGCGTGGATTGTTTTTGGTGACCGGTCCGACGGGATCGGGGAAAAGTACGACGTTGGCAAGTTTGATCAACTTGCTAAACGAGACGGTGGACCATCACATCATCACGATCGAAGACCCGATCGAGTTTTACCACGACCATAAAGAGAGCACGATCAACCAACGCGAAGTGGGGGTGGACGTCCCAAGTTTCTCCGAGGCGATTCGGCGTGCGTTGCGGCAAGACCCCGATGTGATCCTGGTCGGCGAGCTTCGCGACTTGGAAACGATCGAAGCAGCGATCAGTGCAGCGGAGACGGGTCACGTTGTATTCGGCACGCTTCACACCAACAGTGCTCAGGGCACGGTCAACCGAATCATTGACGCGTTCCCAGGAAACTTGCAGGACCAAATTCGAACTCAGTTGGCCAGTACGTTGATCGGCGTCGTCGCACAGACGCTGCTACCGAAAATCGGCGGTGGGCGAGTGGCGGCGTACGAGATCTTGGTGGTCACGCCGGGGATCGCGAACCTGATTCGAGAAAACAAAACATTCCGTATTAACAGTGCGATGCAAACCGGAGCGAAATTCGGGATGCAGTTGATGGACGACACGCTGTTTGATTTGTGGCGAGACGAATTGATCACGGTCGAAGACGCCCTCGGCAAATCGCACCGTCCCGATGACCTCGCTAAACGTATTGTTCAATTCCGCCACGGCGAAGGGGATGCACCCATCCCGATCCCGGAAGACGGCGGAGGACACTAGTAGGATAGGCTTCCAGCCTGTCACTGTGGGATAGGCTTCCAGCCTGTCGTCAAACCCAGAAAAGTAACGACCGCCTCCGAACGAAACGCCCGCACGTGTTTCGCGACGGCGTCTGCCTCAATTTTAAATTTCAATCCTTTCAACTTCGAACCACTACCATGGCCGCACGTCGCATCGGACAAATCCTGGTCGACCTCGGGTTTTTGACCGACGAACAACTCGAGGTTGTGCTCGAAGAACAAGAGCAGCAACCGGGAGCACTGTTCGGCAAGATTGCCGAAGACATGCAATTGATTACCGACGAGCAGCTGATCCAAGCGCTCGCCGAGCAGATGTCGATGCAGACGGTCTCGTTGGAGGATGCGGAGATCCCGGTCGAAGTGCGTGACAAGATCACCGAGACGATGGCTCAGTTGTACCGGATTGTGCCGATTCGATTTGACGAGGATTTGAATCGGTTGACCGTTGCCACGTGTGACCCGCAGAACCTGACGATCCAAGACGAATTGCGAACGTTCTTGGGTTACGACATTGCGATGGTGGTGACAACCGAACGCGAAGTCCTGCAGTACATCACGAAGCACTTTGACTCGGAATCCGAGAGTGTCGAGAAGTTGGTCGCCGAGTTGGCGGACGACGAAGAGCTGAAGAAGATGGTTTCCGCGCTGGAAACCGAGAAATTCAATATTACCGATGCCGAAGCGCTTGCGGATTCCGCGCCGGTGCGAAAGCTACTCAACATGGTGTTGTTGTTGGCGATCAAGGATCACGCCAGCGATATTCACTTTGAACCGTTCGAGGACGAGTTCCGAATTCGCATCAAATCCGAAGGCGTGCTCTATGAAATGGTTCCGCCGCCGCGTCACTTGGCGTTTGCGATCACGACGCGGATCAAGGTAATGGCCAGCTTGGACATTGCCGAGCGTCGGATGCCGCAGGACGGGCGGATCGAATTGATGGTCGGGGGCCACCCGGTCGACCTCCGCGTCAGCGTGTTGCCAACGATCTTTGGCGAGAGCGTCGTCATGCGGGTATTGGACCGCAGCGTTGTGAACCTCAGTCTTGAAAACGTCGGGATGGACGCGGTCACGATGAAGGCGTTCCGCAAAGCGATCGATCGCCCCAACGGTATCATCTTGGTCACCGGCCCGACGGGGTCGGGTAAGACGACGACGCTGTATTCGGCGTTGTCCGAGATGAACGACATCAAAGACAAATTGATGACGACCGAGGACCCGATCGAATACGACATCGAAGGAATCATTCAAATTCCGATCGACAATGACGTCGGCGTAACGTTTGCTGGCTGTTTGCGAGCGATTTTGCGGCAGGACCCCGACACGATCCTGGTCGGCGAAGTCCGTGACTTGGAAACCGCCGAGATCGCGATCCAAGCGGCACTGACGGGTCACTTGGTGTTTAGCACGCTGCACACGAATTCGGCTGCCGCGACCGTCACCCGGCTAAAGGACATGGGCATTCAAGCGTTCATGATTTGTGCGACCGTCGAAGCCATTTTGGCTCAGCGATTGGTTCGCCGGATCTGTACCAAGTGCCGCGAAGAAACCAAGGTCAGCAGCAACTTGCTGTTTGATTTGGGCTTGGATCGTGAATCAATCAAAGGCAAGAAGTTCTTCAAAGGGGCTGGCTGCGACAACTGTAACAACACCGGCTACAAAGGCCGGATTGCGATGTTCGAGCTGATGTTGATGAACGATGCGATTCGCGAATTGGTGATGAACAACGCGTCGACCGACGACATTCGCGACTTGGCCCAGAAAGACGGGATGACCACGCTGCGAGAATTCGGCATGGCATTGGTCATGGACGGCATCACCACGCTCGATGAAGTCGTGCGTGAAACGGTCGAAGAGTAAACGATCGGTAGAGTAAACGATCGGTAGAGCGAAGAAAAAAACGACAATGACGCCACCCGTGCGTCCCCGAACGTCTTGGCGATTTCCGCTACGACTTGCAACTTAATTCAAACCTTTCAACCTCCAACATCCATCATGCCTGTTTATCAATTCGAAGCGATGGACGCGACCGGACAAGAGATCCGGGATGAGATCGATGCGGCCAACGAAGAAGAGGCGCAAACCACGATACGCCAGATGGGGTACTTCGTCACGAAGATCTCCGTCAAGAAACAGGCAGCGGCGAAGGCGGCAGGCAAGAAAAAGCGTGGCTCGATCGGCCGCGTCAAAAGCAAGTACATCTGTGCATTCACGCGTCAATTATCGATTCTGCAGGACGCGGGGCTACCGATTTTGCGGTCGCTGAAGATTTTGGAGAACAACGAAAAACCAGGCCGATTGAAATACGCGTTACAGTCCGTGTGCGAAGAGATCGAAGGCGGTTCGACACTTAGCGAAGCGATGGCAAAGTCGCCCAAGGTGTTCAACCGACTGTACGTGAACATGATCAAAGCGGGCGAGGCCGGCGGTGCTTTGGAAACCATTCTGCAGCGGTTGGCGGAGTTCATGGAGCGGGCGGAATCACTCAAAAAGAAGGTCAAAGGGGCACTGATCTATCCTTGCGTGGTTGTCACCGTGGCATGTTTGATTCTGACGTTCATCATGTTGTTCATCGTTCCAACGTTTGAAAAAATGTTCGACGAGTTCGGGTTAACGTTGCCGCTGCCGACATTGTTGTTGATTGCGATGAGTAACTACATCGCACATTACTGGTTCCTATTGATTGCGATGCCGGTTTGTTTCTTGATCTTCGTCAAGCTGGTTCGGAAATTCCGGCACGGGCGGATCGGGTTTGACAATTTCATTTTGAAGGTGCCGGTCTTTGGCGGGCTGATCGAAAAGAACATTCTTGCCCGGACGACGCGAACGCTGGGGACTTTGATCAGCAGCGGGGTGCCGATTTTGGAAGCGATCAACATCACGCGTGAGACCGCCGGTAACGCGGTTTTTGAACGGATCTTTACCAAGACCAATGAACAGATCCGCGAAGGTGAAGTGATCAGCAAGCCGCTTGCCGAACATAGCGAACCGGGGTTCCACCCGATGGCGCTGTTTTTCTGGGCGCTATTTGGCATGTTCCCTGGCGTGATGGTGTTGTCGGTCGCGATAACCGCACGCGGCAGCAAGATTGACGAAGCCGGCATGGTCGGCGCTCTGATGATGATGTCGACTTACATGATCATCGGCGGCGGCGTGTTATCGGGACTGTGGTACGCCACCAAGATCAAATCAAAAGTCATCAGCGACTTGGTCGTCAACATGGTCGACGTCGGCGAAGAGACAGGCGAGCTTGATACGATGCTTTACAAGGTCGCCGACACGTACGACGAAGAAGTGCGAACGTTGACCGACAGTTTAACCGCGTTGATGGAGCCGATCATGATCGTGTTCCTCGGCTGTGCGGTCGGATTTATCGTGATCAGTTTGTTCATGCCGCTAGTCGAATTGATTACCGGATTGAGCTAGTTGCCGCTGGCACCTCGCATCGACTCGCGGGTCATCCGGCCCGCCAGTCGAAATACCGAGACCAACTTTCAACGAACCACCAACACCAGACTCCCTACCCAAACCACTACTCTCTATTCTCTTTTGAAACGTCATGAGCAGTCACAACAATCCGGTCAAAGCGGCGCGTCACGGCTTCACGCTGGTCGAGATCTTGGTGGTCATCACGATCATCGGCATCCTGACCGCGATCGCCATCCCGGCGATCAATAACGCGGTGGGTACGGCCCGCGACACCGCGATCAAAATGGAACTAGGAACGATTGCAGACTTGGTGCAGCGTTACAGTGAGGAGTATCATGACTATCCGCCTGATTTTTCGGACTGGGACGTTGTCGAACGTCACTTTCGAAAAGCATTTCCACGGATCAACGATAACGAGCTGCGGATCTTGGCACAGTTCACGCACGTGACATCCTCCGGCGCGCGATGTAACACTGGTGGCGGCCCGACAGATCCTCGGACCAACACTAGCTATTCACACTACCCCCACGCGATCGATCGTGCCGAAGCCTTGGTTTTCTGCTTGGGTGGATTCAGCAAGGATATCCAGCGTCCTTTCACCGGCGTCGGCGGACCACTGGTTCTTGCAACCGGCGGCACTGACCCTTACGTCACCGGCACGGCCACCAACAGCGACTTTTTGCAGTACCAATACAACACCGACCGTGATGGCGGAACGTTGGACATGGTGCGGCTTTCGGTCACGGTGTCCGGTGGCAATGCGACCTCGTCCGACGATGGAAGCAATGCGTTAGGCTTCTTTGCTCTAGCGGATCCGTTCCCGGTTTACACTCCCAAAAACTCGTCGGTTCCGTTTGCTTACTTTGACTCGCGAACGTATGACACCGCGTTTGGAACGGTGTACACATCCGGCGCACCGGTCTGGTACGCGTCTCAACCTGTCGCGTCGATTAATTGTTACTGTCCTGCCGCGGGCGGTGCAACGCTTGCGGATGTGGGCGCAGCGCGACCGATGGCCAGCACCACGATCGATACGACTCCACCGACCACGATCCAAGGCAGCACTGTTGCAGGGACTGTGTTGGAATTCGCCAACAAGAATACCTTTCAGCTTATCTCCGGTGGACGCGACGGCAACTACGGCGGCACGATGTCAGGCACCGGTGTGGGGTCTGCGGCACATGGGATTTCGGTATTCCCTCTTGGCATTTATTACAACCCTTTCTTTACACACAGTTCTGCTAACACCACGATCGGTGCCACCGCATCCTCGATCGGCAAATATCAAGACGACGATGTCATGACATCCGAGTACGGTGTCAGTTCGCGGATCTTTGGAGTGAACGCCCAACTGGACAACAACACCAACTTCTGCGACAGCAGTATCCTTGGCAACGAATTGCCATAGTGTTTTTGTGCCGCTGAGCGTGGCAGCCAAGTAAGGAAAACACAGTTGCAGTCGCATCGCCGATGCGAGCGACCTGCCTGACGGTTCTTTCGCTGAGCGAAAGATTACCCGACTTAACGCATGACGCGTCTTATCCTAGAAAACAATTGAGCGATCCAAAATGACGTTCTGCGTGAACGAACAAGCATCGCGGTTAGAACCGAAGCCGCGTCCATCGACTCGACGCGGCTTTACGCTCGTCGAGATCCTGGTGGTCATTGTGATTCTCGGTGTCATGGGAGGCATGGTGGTGACGGCCGTTAATGGTGTCACCCGCAGCGCCCGACATGCACGAACCAAGATGATCATCTCGGCCGTGGACGGAGTGATTCAAGAGCAGTACGACTCGTACAAATATCGTCCGTTTCCGATCGTACTGCCGAACTTTTCACGCACCACGACGGGGACTCCCCCCGTGACGCTCAATTACGAAGTTCTGGCCTATGAAGCGGCACGCGTTCGATTGATCATGACTCGTGATTCGCAGCGAATGGAACTTCCCGACAAAAAGCTCGACGTCGTGACAGCAGGGGGAACGATTCAAGGGCCGATCGGGATCACCGCGGTCGCTAATCAAATTGCCGAAAATTCAGATGGCAAGGTGCTGCGTTATTTCAACGACGCCAGCAATCCACGATGGCAGTTTCCAGTGACTTGGTCACCGGCGCGAAAGGTAAAGACCTATTATGATCGCTATCAAGCAAACGTTTCAGCCGGCAATACTTGGACGGCTCAAAATGAAGGGGCCGAATGTTTGTACTTGATCATGGCGACTTCGTTTGTCGCGGGTTCGCCTGCGATCGATTCGATTCCGAACTCGAACATCGGCGACACCGATGGGGACGGGATGCTCGAAATTCTTGACGGCTGGGGACAACCGCTTTTGTTCGTTCGTTGGCCCGCCAATTACACCGATCCGACCGCAGGGGTGCAAACCACGATCCCCGATGAATTTGATCCGTTTCGTTCGGACTTTGGTTACACCGTCGCCGGCGAAACAGCTCCCTATTCGCTTCGCCCGTTGATTGTATCGGCGGGAAGCGACGGACTGTTCGGCATCGCAACCAGCGCGCTTGTCGACTACACGACCCAGTCGTGGCCGCTGACGGATATGGATACCGGCAGCAACACCGCAGTGGGCAATGAAAACAAAGGCCGGACGGGCACTTACAGCTTTCCTGACCCGTATGTGCGTAAAGCGGCGATCACGCCCCTTCCTGGGACAATCACCAACGCTACTGACGCGAACGACAACGTGACCAACTTTGCACTGCAGGAGTCACAATAGTGTTTCAACAACGCACACGACGATCGATCGACCAGCCAACGGCCTTTACATTGGTCGAGTTACTGGTGGTGTTATTCATCCTGCTGATGCTTGCGACTATCGCGTTGCCGACCGTCAAACGTTTGTTGTCGGACCAAAAGGCATCGCGAGCGGCGCGAAACGCAGCGCTCTTTATTGATGCAGCACGCAATCGAGCCATCGCGGAGAACCGATATGTTGGTGTTCGACTTGAGCGTCTTGGCACGAATCCGTATGGACAAGCCGCCTCGATTCGATTGCGACAATTGGTGGGCATCCCTCCTTACACAGGGGATTCGACCGACGCGGTCGCGACATTGCAGGGAACGCCGATTACTACCGCGGTTTTTCAAGCCAATGATTGCCCGCTACTAGCACTGAGTTCACGACTTCTGAACAACGAGTCGGGATCAGGCGTGCCGGACACATCCGACGACCATCTTGCTCCCATTCGCGTGGGCGATTTATTGGAATTGCCTGGTGGCCGTTCCACGCCGATTACCGCGATTACCGATAATTTCGGGGTTACGGATCCCGCACCTCCGACCGAGGTGACCGTAACCTTTGATTTAAACGAGCCCAACGCCAGCGGCAACGACACGTTTCCCGGCACGGTGCGTGATCCGCGGATCACGACGGGCGATCCCGTCAAGTTTCGAATTCACCGTCGTCCGGTTCCCTCTTCGAGCACCACCTTGTCGCTACCACGTGGGGTAGCCATTGATCTGAATTATTCCGGGATCGGAGTCGCAGGCAACCAATTTTCGCCCGATACCGCGGGCGGATTCACCGCAGGTGACGTCGACGTTGTTTTCGATCCTAACGGCAGCGTGATCAGCACGACCACGAACGTTTCCACCGGAGCGATGGGGTTTCCTGTTGGCAAGATTTACTTGTGTTTAGGGGATAGCTCGGGAGTGATGGCGGCTGGTGACAATTTGTTTCAAAACAGCGGCCGTACGGTGGCGAACATTCGCAGTCTCGATTCGATTTGGATTGTGATCAATCCCGCCAGCGGACAGGTGGTTGTCGCACCGTTTGCCACGGCGAGCACGGCACCGACCGCACCCGCCGATCCTCGTGACGCATCATGGGGGCCCGCGTTAACGCAGGCTCGATCGCTTGCCAACGCATCCGCCACATTGGATTCCGAACCATGATTCAAATGATTAAATACTCTCATCGTTTAGGCGTTACGCTTGTCGAGGTCATCTTCTCGATTGGTGTGATCCTGATTGGACTTTTGGGCTTGTTGTCCATTTTGCCATTGGCTGGTCATCGATCTCAGGATGCGATCAGCCTGAATGTGGGTGCTGCCATGGGCGATTCGGTTGCCAATGAGGTACTAGCGCGTGATTGGATTAAAGAAACCAGCCTCGTTGATCTTGATACCGAAGTTGGGATTGAACGCAGTTTATCCACCGGGGGTGGATCAACGGCGACGCTGATTCCTCCGTTTTGCATCGACCCGATGCTGGCGGCTTCGCCACCGACGATGACGGTGTCCGATACCTCGTACGACAGCGACTTCTTTCCCTTCTATATTTCTGCTCACGATCCGCTGATGGACCCGTCCGATGCAACCGCCGACGATTCGGCAGGATTCGCTGGTCAACCACGCATGTTGAGAGTGCGGTTGAGTGACATTGCATTAACCGGATCAGGCATCCCCTTGAACGCGGCCCAACGGCTTGAAGCGGCCCGCACGATCGTGGAAAGCGTTGATGATTTGCAGGAGCTTCGCCCAGGCGATCGATCCATGCCTGCGACCGTTAGCGGCTATCGAGCCACGGGCGACGCAACGGGGTCTAGCTTCGGCAAAACACTCGCATCGGGTGAGTTCTCATGGATCATCACCGTCGATCCGTTTCCAGGGGATGAGCGGGCATCAATGTCGGTAGTCATTCTGCGGAATCGTGAGCGAATGTCCGCGTTCCAAGTTGCCTCGCCCGATTCTCCTCGCGAAAATGCGATTTCCGAGCGAGTCGCATTGGTCACCAACCCAGTGGGTTTTAATGGAGGGGCGGGTGGTTCAGTCACGCTGCTCTCTGCTGGCAACACGTTATCCGACTTGCGGTCGGGCGACTGGATCATGCTTTCTCGGAGTACGACCCCGACCACTGAGTTCTCGCGAGCCCAGTCAGCCGTCCATCGCTGGTACCGGGTTGCCGCGGTGACGAGTGAAGCATCGATGTTGACGCCGACTGACGATGACGAAATCACCCTTTCCGACGGCATCATCGTGAACGTTCCTGCGACCGGATCGGGGAATCGCACGTCGACCACGGTTTGGGAAAAAACAGTGGTTCTCGATGGTCCGGATTGGCAGTTTTCATCCGTGGTACCAGGCGGAGCATCCACTAATTCGTTGACCTATGCGACGTTGATGGAAGGTGTGGTTTCGGTCACAGAACGCACCGTTTCAATTTCTAGTTTCTAGTCCAATACGATTTCAACGACGTTCCATTCGTTGTTTGCATCAACCTCTTCTGAATATCCGCCAATCGGGGCAACATCATGAAACGCAAACCGAACTCAGGCATCATCCTGCTTGTCGTTCTCAGCATGCTGACTTTTTTCAGCCTGTTGGTCGCTGCGTACCTTGTCTTCAGCAACCAATCGCGAGCGACGGCGTTTGCAATCGCCAGCACCAAGACGCGTGCACCCGAGCCGAACAAGATGCTCGACGACGCGATGATGCGATTGCTCGTCGGCACTGGCGATAATTCGCTGTCGTTCTTTGGCGAAGATTTGCTGAGCGATTATTACGGACGTAGTGATGCACGCGAATTCGATGTTGTCAGCGGTGGCGGCCAGATCGGAACCAGCGGGTTTGTTCGGGTTCAAGTGACCGGAACGACAGGGGACCGCGACGTTGACGATCTGTTCGCTGGCCGGGTGATCACGTTCCAAGACGGTCCATTGGTTAACCGCTCGTATCGCGTCATTCGATCGCTCAATCCGTTGGCATCGAGGCACGATTTAGTGATCGAAATGGAGCCTGAATTTTTGAGTACAACGGTTCCGGTCGGCACCAAAATATGGATGAACGGGACACCGCGAAACTCACCCGGGCTTGGTTATCAAGGGGGGCAGATCAGTGTCACTCAGCCGACCAATTTCACCAATCAAGACGGTTCTGCGACGTGGCCCGTCGGCTTTACCCTTCCATTGGCGATGCAGCCGAATTTGCTCGGCACCGGAACAACCAAACTGGGGTTGCCTGCAACTCCGACCGGAAGCGATTTCGACGAAGGCTATGATGCCGCCGATTTCAACAATTGGTTTCTCAGCCACCGTCACTCCGATGGCACCATCATCCCGTCATTCCATCGGCCATCGGTCATCAACTACATCCTGAATGAATACGACGATTGGGAGTCCAACTCTTCTGGGTCTGGGCCTCGTTCAAACGCCGACTATGCCGATTTGATGGCCAGCATCGCGCGGGGGACCTTTCGTCCGCTGCCAATCGCGAAAGATCAATTCAACAAGAGCGGTCAAACGCATCTCGCTATCAACCAAGAATTCACTGGCGGTAACAGCAGCTTTGCCCTTCGCAAGGCAACACGAATCCGTAATGAGAAATTGGTTGACCAGATGGCTCGGGCGCTTATTCAGGGCGACTGGGATGTCGATAACGATGCCGATGGCATCAACGACAGCATTTGGGTCAACTTGGGGTTACCACTTTTCACTGCACCCGATGGTAAACTGCTGCGTCCCTTGGTGGCACCGATGATCGAGGATCTGTCGGGACGATTGAATGTCAATGCACATCATAATTCGTCGTACACATCGGCAACGATGCTGGGCGTTTCGTCATCGGCCCCGAGGTGGGCGGGCGACTACACAGGGGCCGCGCAAGCTGCGTTTCGAGGGCTTGGGTATGGTCCCGCCGAGACTGCGTTGCCGATCACCGGACTGGATGCATTAGTGAATTCTCGCTATCGCAATCCATCGATGGCTTCCGCAGTCAGCAACCCGACCCCCGGTGCTGATACCAATGATGCCTTGGACTTATTGCGAACGGGCAACCGACCTCCAATGCACACCGCAGCCGGCGGCTACGGTTACTCGGCCGATCCTTTTGGCCGTGGCGGTGTGGGAATCGGATTGTCAGGCCATTTGGTCGCGGGAGGATCGGGAACTCAGGTTCGCGCCGATGACACCACAACGACCAATCACAATGAACTGACCAACGAGTCGATCAACGATCCGTACGAAAGTGATCCTTCGGGACGTCTGTCGGGTGACTTGATGCTAACCGCGGATGAACTTGAGGCCATTCTGCGTTCGAATGAATTCGACATCGAAATGTTGCCGGCGCGATTGCGAAGTGTAATTGGACCGCTGTTGGCAGCCAATCCAGGCTTGGCCCGCGCCATCACCACTCATTCCAAATCGGACGATACACCGCCCCCGGTTTCTTTCACCGACGCCACCGCTGGCGATTCAATATACGAATCGTTGTTGAATCTGTTTCCAGCGACGCTCAGTGAATTGGAAGTCAATCGTTTGATCGCACCTGAGCTCCGGCTCGGTCGCAAGATCGACGTCAACCGACCGCTAGGAAACGGAGTTGATGACAACGGCAACAATGTGATTGACGAGCCCGCAGAGGTGGTAGCTGAGACAGAGGCATTTCGCGTCGCCAATGGGGGCTCGGGAACCGTGCCGACGGCGTTTCAAGGACAAACGCCGGATTACAACTTTAATGAGCCCTCAACCGTCAATGGACGGCAACTTCTAGCCCGCCATCTGTATGTAATGATGATGGTGCTGACCGACGGTGCTGCCGATTTTCCTGACAGCAATGATGCAGCACTGCCGGGCTACAAGGCCCGCCGGATTGCACAATGGGCAGTGAATGTCGTCGATTACCGTGACCCCGACTCGATTATGACGGCGTTTGAATATGACGAAGATCCACTGAATGGCTGGGATGTCGATGGAGACATCTCGACGGTCGATACAAAAGCATCCAATCTCAGTGACGGAATTGATAATGATGGAGATGGGGCGGTTGATGAAGCCGGTGAAGACCAGGTCCGACGCGGCGTCGTTTGGGGAGTCGAGTCCCCCGAACTCGTCTTTAGCGAATCATTTGCCTCGCACGACGTGCGATTGCGAGACACCGATCATGATAATGGCCCTGGGACGACTAAGGACGACACCACCAACCCAGACCCCAACTCGGATCAGGTCCGAATTCCACAAGGTAGCTTGGTGCTCGAACTTTATTGCCCTCGTCCGACGGTCAATACGGCTCCGACTTCGGCTACGGTGTTAGGAGATCAAACCACGCTTCCAGGGGCACCTCAAGAGCTCTATACAACCGCGGCCAATGCGTCCTCGTCACTCGATCTGGCTCGTACCGCACCGCCTCGTGGCACCGCGCCGGGAGCCCCGGTATGGCGAATTGCAATCACCGAGCGTCACGATGCTTCCGCAGCCGTACCGGCAGCCAAGCAAGACGAGAATCCGTCGACATTGCGAACGACGAAACCCGACACGACCTCGTTTCAGATTGAAAACCCCGATGAACTCGACACCACTGCGGGGGCATTAAGTTACGACCGCTTTATTTTGTTTCAAAACTATGGTGATGCTCCGGCTAACCCCGGCGGAGCATTGACAGAGGTCAAGTCGATGATCGATGACAACTTGATTTCGGATATGACCGCGCAGCAAGTGTTTTTCGCCCCCACCACTGGCGCATTGGCAGCCGCCAATGCGAACAAATTGCTGGAGGCGGGCCAGTACTTGTGTTTGGCTCCACGTTTAGTCACCCGATTTGGTTCTAAGGAATCGTCGGGCACATTCCCTGGGCTTCCAAGCGACCAACGATTGTCGGTCAATACCACGAAAGGGTTGCTACAGGTACGTCACGATGGGACCCAAATCACTCCGTCGATGGGCGGAGCGGCGGATGCCTTTAGCAACGCGAAGGCACTTGTGATCGGGGCGCCACGCCCAACTAACTGGGGGCCAACGCCATCGACTTGGACAGCGGCTACCGATGTGTTTGATGAGGACATCGTTGGGCTGAACGTATCGGAACCGCTGCCCAATGGCGGCAATTTCTATCCCGAACCTACGTTGCAATATAACGGTACCGTCGACTCGGACTCGGTCGGTGGTCCTGACTTCCCACGCACCGATGCCTACTTCGACTTTAGCGCCCCGAGCAATACGGCACGTGATACCCCGCTGGATATCGGGATCGGGCGGGTACCTATCGATTCAACCGGAGCGGAACCCGCATTGGGAACGCGACCTGAATACTGTTCCGCCTTCTTGCAACGTTTGGCCGACCCAACGCTGGCCTACGATCCTGTGACCAATCCGTATCGCACGGTCGATTGGATTCCGATCGACTTGACGGTTTTCAGTGGCGAAGAGCGCGAAAGTAAAATCTCGCCCGGTGGACTCTATGCGCAACGAACTCGCCAACGAAATGGATTTGCCAAACCGCCGACTGGTGCCGCGGTGGCTTCCAACGCGCTGTACTCGTATGAAACCGATTTTCCGACACCCGCGATCAGCGTGGATGCAGCCGCAGCCGACTACTTTGCCTTTTCGACCGTGCCAGCGGACGCTCACCTGCAATCATCGCTGAGCGTTTTGAATACTGCGATCCCCAACATGAATCCTGGCTTTACGGGGTTCGCGTCGACCGTGGGTAGCGATGCAGCCGCCACGGCGATTACGGGGCATGATCGTGGATTGCCGAGTGTACCGTTTGCCGTTCATCCTTGGTTGAATCGGCCGTTTGCCTCTCCGATGGAATTGATGATGGTACCGGCGTGCTCGCAAGGTCGGTTATTCGAAGAGTTCAACATCACCTCGGGCGATCCCACGGTCTATCCAAACTCGGCCACCGTCGTATCGGCGGAAATGCGTGCTCCGTTCCGACACTTGCTGAACTTCTTCCATAGTCAGGACGCAACCCACGACGGGACGAACGTCGATCGCATTTTCGATTTCGTTCACACGCTGCCGCCGTTCCGTGGCGAAGTCGATATGATCCACCCGGCGCGTGTCACGGCGACCGGATTGGTCGAGATGATGAAACCGCCGTTTAATATGACGTATGACAACCAACGGCAAGCTCGTGTCAACCTAAACACGCTCAGTGAGTCGCTGGTTTGGCAAGGTCTAATGCAGGGACATCTGACTTCGGCATCAGGAACCGGGCAGATGGCGTTTTCAGACTTCATCCAGAGTCGCCGTGGGTACCCTGTGTCGTCATCAGGCACAGCTCCTCGCAAAACAGTCGATACCAGCGGCACTGCGGATATGGGGCCATTCAACTATGATCCCGAACATCTCGACCCTGAGCTACCGACTCAGTTCGCAGGGGTATTCCGAGATTCGCCACGGGCTAATTTTGCACCCGCGTTGCGTACGCCGCCAGACCCCCCAGCCGATACCGCAGCTCAGACCCGACTGCGCCGAAATCCGATCGATGGAACACTGCTTCGTCGCCATTACAACATGACGACAACGGGTGTCGAGGAAACGATCACTGCGGCTCCCTATCCGCAATTAGTGCGTCGAGCTTCAGCAGCGCCGCTTTCAACCCATTTGGATCGTGGACGTAATCCGTTTTTGCGATACCAAACGGTGATGCGGATGCCAAACTTGGCGTCGGACAATTCCCAAGTCTTCTTAGTTCGCTTGACGATGGGATTCTTCGAAGTCGATCCGACCAACGTCAATAGTCTCGGACGCGAATACAAAGAGGCGATTGGTGAGAATCAACGCTATCAAGCGATGTTCATCATCGATCGCTCGATTCCCGTCGGCTTCATTCCTGGGCAAGAAATGAATGCTCGTAACACAGTCATTTTTGAACGGTTTTACCAATGATGCGAATCTCAAAACCAAAGAACCGAGACTTGATCAAGTTCCGAAACCGAAACGGCTTCACGCTCATCGAAATGCTCGTCGCAATGGCGGTGACACTATTGATGATGGCGGGGCTAGCGCGTGCGTTTGCGTACGTGGGTGAACGGGTGCGTGACAGTCGAGGGGACGTCAAAATCTCTAACGACATTCGCGACGTCACCAATCGGATGCGAGACGAGTTGAAACGGTGCACGGTCACCCTTGAGCCCAGTAACGGCGGCCCTGATCAACCGGGATACTTTTTGTATTACGAAGGGCCGATGACGAACGCAACTTCGTCTCTATTCGGTCCGTCGGCAACGTTCGATGGCCAAATCGTTCCACGTGACGCACGCTACGGCGATTTGGATGATTATTTCGCTTTCACAGCGGTCGCAAAACCAGGATCATGGTTTACAGGAAAGGTACCCGAATTCGTTCTTACCGGAACATCGACCGATACCAATCCCGTAGTAATCCGTTCGAAATATGCTGAAATTGTTTACTTCACCAATCCCGATCGAAATCCAACCACCGGCGCGGTGATCGATGTCGATGGTGATAACCTGCCCGACCGCTTGCAGTTGTACCGGCGAGTTTTGTTGATCCGTCCCGATCTAAATCTCGCTTCTGGCGGTGGATTGCATCACCTGACTGCTGGTGCTAATTGGCAAACCGGTATGGCAACAATTACACAACAGTGTGATCTGTCGGTTCGTCGTGGTCTGAATACAAACGGTACTCAGAACAATACCGTCATTGCCAACTCGCTCGACGATTTGGCCAAACCGCACAACCGATTTGCTCATGTGCGTGTCCCCGAAGCGACGTTGATCTCAGGTGGCGGCACGACGCGGACATCGATGCCGATTCTGGCACTTGAGCCACCGGTTGGCATCGTTGCAAACGCTTCGACAACCACGACGCCTCCATTGCGTCCCGAAGATTCGGCAACCAATACTGATCCAGTGGTGCTGGATAGTCGCTGGAGTGGGTATCTACGTCGTGAGTTCGTGTTAACGGGGACACGGCAAGGCGAAGATGTGATTGCAACCGATTGCCGCGGTTTGGATCTCAAAATCTTTGACCCCAGCGCCGACTTTCTACTAACTTCCGGCAGCGTCGTCGTGGGGCCTGGCGACGTGGGCTACCGCGAAGCGTTGCGAGACAGCGGCACCCCGGTTTTACTTCAAGGAGGCTTCGTTGATTTGGCATATCCCGTTCTGGCCGGTGGCCCGATCCGAGGATGGCAGGCTCGGCAAATGGCGGCATCATCCTCAACCAGCCACAAAGCGAACGATGCTTTCTCCGACGCGACCAATGGCGCCGTTGCCATCACCCGAATTCAGAGTACGTTCTCGGGAATATCGCCGTCGATAACCAGCTATACAACATCGATTAGCAACAGGACGTACGTGGATTCATTGCTGCTGTCAGGCCGGCTTGTGATCAACACCAGCGGACCTCAGATCGCATTGTTCCAGCCTGCGTTTGACACTTACACATCTGCCTATGAACGTGATGGCTATCTTCAGGATCGTCGCTATCAATCCGGATCCAACCAATTCGCGGGAACATTGTGGAAAACGTGGGCCTCGTCCGATGCGGCATCGATTGATCTGGGGGCGGACGGGCTGGATAACAACGGCAATCCAGATAAAGGCGCTGACGATCCACGCGAACGCGAAACCTCCGCACCGTTTACCACCAAGCCGGAAGCAATCAGCATTACCGTTCGTTTGGAAAACCCTTCGACACGCCAATTCCAACAAGGCACGGTAGTTCATCGAGGTGATCGCTAACGAAGTTTTGCAATGTCGTTGATCGCTCGGCGATCCGAACGTCCTCTCGAGTTTGTTCGGGATTTTGCCTGATTGCCATCGCACCTTTGATCTCACTATGAAAACGCTGCTGATCCCAATCCTGCTTTCACTTGCCGTCATGTTGCGTTTTGGCTCGCTTTGGATGGCTTCGACTCACGAGGTCTCGCCCGAGCTGATTCAGGCTCAAGATGCCGCACGGCATGCCGCCCTTTCTCAGCCCCATGACATGCCTGGCGGGATCGAGGTGCAGCCCTTGTCGTTTGATGCGGGCGCCTTGGTGGTCGTGACCAATGGTGAGGATGGTCGGCCGGGACGCGCCGAGGTTGATGATGACTTTAATGGCACCGTTGATGATGCGTCCGAGCGGGGGGCGTTCGGCAGCGATGATGTCTGCGAAGTGTTGGCGTCCGGCCAAGCTTCCGTCAAACCGTTGGATTCAAACGTCACCCTGCTCAGCCGCGGCGGTTATGTTGCCGCACCCACGACGGCACATTCCGGTGCGGATGATCTGCCTCGCCGCTACATCGTCTCGGGGGGCAACGACGCAGACCGCTGGACGTTTTCGATCGATCCCTGATCCGTCGATTGCCACGCTACTCGCTCGGTTTGAGTTATTCGGCGTCCAGCATTTCGGACAAGGCCTGGATGGTCCTAAAGTTTCGGGCGGTCGTCGGCACGCCAAGTTTGCGTTCCACACCCGCGGCAAGTTTCGAGCGTCCGATGCCATCGGGTGAGTGAAGATAGAACACCGTGTCGACCAGTTTGAAACGTTCGGTCGACGTCGCGATTTTAGTGAGTGCGTCGATGTCAGGCGAGCGAGGGGCTGAATCCAGAAAGAAAAAATGAAGCGTTTTTGCCGCGGCGATCGCGTCAAGAAATGGATTGCTCGCTACGGCGGTGCGAAAGTCATCTTTAGAGAGCAGCAGAATGGCGGGACGAAACCCAAAGTACTCTTCGATGGTGTCGCCAAGGTGTTTGACAAGCTTCCGTTTGGATTGATTCGGAGATGTGAAGACGACGTTACCACTTTGAATGTAAGTCCGCACCGAGCAACAGCCAGCCGATTCCAGTGTCGTCCTCAGTTCCGCCATCGGCATCTTGTTGTGACCACCGACGTTGATTCCGCGAATCAAAGCAATCCAATGAGGCATGTATTTCCAATTCCAAACGGATGCAGTTAGTTAACGAAACGGATTTCGGCGCCGGCGATGCATGCGAATGGCAGTTTAGAATTTCCTTCGCATCCGACAATGGTGTCAGCGACTTCAAACCGATTCGGGGTGAACGGCGGCGGTAGTGGTAGCGCGTCGTCGCTCCGCTTGCGGGCTTCTTGACCGTTCCAGCCGGTAACCCAATCCACGCAGCGTGCAGCAAACGGCCAACATAATCGCGCCCATCAATTGATGGCTGATTATCATTCCTCCGAAAATCGAAATGGATTCGCTTCCGGGATCTCCGAGAACGGAGAGCAACAGACCGATCTCGAAAAGCGTCAGCAGAAAACAGTAGACCACCCAGAGGCCAATTCTTGATGGAATCTTCTCGGCCTTCTCGCCCAGAGCGATCCAAATACAGGGCAGCTTCACGAGCAGGCTGACCATTCCATAGAGCGTAATTGCAAACAATGGCTCTGGGGCGTCGAGCCCACTGGCATGCAGGGCGAGTGCGAAGCTAATGTCTTCGCTCGTTAGCATGCCGCGCCCGATGCCCATGGTTATCGCCAACAGCAACGTGCCGATCATGATGTCACGAATCGCGTAGTTAAAATTTCTGCCTGCGTTCGGACTGTCTTCTGTATCGTGGACGATCTGCCAGCGAAAAAATAATGCGGCGATCTTCAATGGCACAAAGCTAGTGATGAATCCGAACGTCCAAAGTGCCGCAGCACCGAGCATCGCTTCGGTATTGGGATCTCCTTTCTCAAGAGTGATCCCCCAAGCAAAGCCGCACCAGGAAACGACCAGCAGCAGCAACGTCCAGGGAAGCCGTATCCAAAACGTTCCTCGAACGAGGGTTCCCCACACGCAGATCACAGTCAGCTGTGCCGTGACGACGCCAATCGCAAGCATCGCAGGAAACGCCTCTTGCATGCAAGTCGGGGTTGCCACGTCGGCGATGAAGAAAGCGACGCTACAGAACGCGATCAGCAGGACCAGCCCGCGTCTACGCCCGACCGTGAGCGTCCTTATTGGCATCCGGGGCTTGACTGTCACAGCGGGCTCGTCTGTCATAGCGGGCTTGTTCACCGTGGTGTTTCCTGTTCGAAGATTTCGCAGTCTGGTGACACGAGCTGCATGCCCGAACATTTGGGCATCACTTACCGGCATGTTCGCAAACGGAGCGACGTGCGACTTCCGCGAAACATTTTTCGATCGTCGATTTCAATTGAGTAGGTTCGAATGGTTTGGCAAGGTAGTCGTCCATCCCCGCATTGAGACAACGTTCCCGGTCGCCCTGAATGGCGTTCGCGGTCAGTGCCACGATGACAATCCCGCTGTCTGTCCCGTCTTTCGCTTCCTTTTCGCGAATTTGTTTTGTCGTAACGAAGCCATCCATCGTTGGCATTTGGCAATCCATCAACACGATGTCGTAAGGCCGCTGCTCCAACGCCTCGAGCACTTCCATGCCATTCTCAACCACATCACAATTCCAACCAAAACGCGACAGCATCTCACGCGTAAAGAGTTGGTTGATTTTGTTGTCTTCGGCTAACAGGATGCGAGTACCCGCCAATCGTTTTTCCATCGACGGTTTAGACACCTTTGAATCGACCTGCGATGCGTTTGACACCTCCGCATTACACAAGCGGAACTTGGCCGTAAACCAAAATCGCGAACCGGCGCCTTCACGACTTTCGACGCCGATCTCGCCGTCCATTTTTTCAACAATCGCTTTGCAGATCGAAAGCCCAAGTCCCGAGCCACCATATTTTCGATTGATCGAACTGTCGACTTGCGAAAAGGATTGAAACAATCGATCCAGCCGCGTCGCGGGGATACCGATGCCGGTGTCGGTAATCGAAAACAGCAGGGTGACGTCATGCTCGGACTGTTTTTGGCGTTCGGCTTGCAGGTTGATTTCCCCCTGATCGGTAAATTTGATCGCGTTGCTCAACAGATTCACGAGCACTTGGCGCAGTCGATGGCTATCGCCGACAAGTCGCAGCGAATGGGCATCATTGACGCATTCGCCATCCAAACAGTGGCCATCGACGGAATGACCATCGACGGAGTACTTCAGTGCGACATTCTTGTCTCCCAAACGTGGCGGCATACTCAACACCACATCGTCAAGCAGTTGATGTAAATCAAAGGAATGGTGTTCCAGTTCCATGCACCCCGCTTCGATTTTGGAAAAGTCGAGAACATCGCTGATCAATTCCAGCAGCGCCTTGCCACTACTTTGACAGGCACTGACGAAGCGACGTTGGCGATCATCCAGCGGCGAATCGGCAAGCAGCTCGGTCATGCCAATCACCCCGTTCAGCGGCGTTCGCAATTCATGGCTCATGCTTGCCAGAAATTCGCTCTTGGCGCTACTCGCCCGCTCGGCTTCGACCTTTGCCGCGACCAGCGCCTGTTGGTTTTCACGACGCTGGGTGATGTCGATTTGCGTGGCGATGAAATTACACAGATCGCCATGGTCGTCAAAGACGGGGTCAATCTTCAGATCGATCCAATGTCCTTCGCCGGATTTCTTGTAGTTATAGACTTCAACCGCGATACTTTCGCGACTTTCGATTTTGGATCGAATCGTACGAATGGTATCGGGATCAGTCTCGGGGCCAATCAGGAAATCGGCGGGGCGTCGCCCGACGACTTCGGACGCGTCGTATTGACTCATTTGGGTGAACGCTTCGTTTACCCATTCGATGCGACATTGGGCATCCATGATAAAGACGGCATGCTGCGTCTTGCTGGCGACCAACGAGAGTTTCGAGATCAGTTGATGAGATTGTTGCAACTCGTCTTCGGCCCGTTTGCGTTCGACAAATACGGCAACGGTATCGGCGATCGAGGCAAGTGATTCGAGCGTGTTGACTTTCAAAGGTTGTGGGCCAAACAACGCTAACACACCGATCACGTGATCGCTGACGATCAATGGGTACCCGGCAAAGGCAACTAAGTGGTGCGATTGTGCCCAATGCTGGTCCTCAAGTTCAGGATCGTTTTGTAGCTCATTGGTCAAAAAGGGGCGGGCTCGTTCAGCCAAGCGACCGACGCAGCCTTCGCCCACTGGAATTTGTGAATGATCGCCGTCGCGATGCATGTATAATCCGGCACTGGCCTGTAGTTCCAGCACGGATTGTCCAGGGTCGATCGTCCAGATCCGTGCCAAAGATACCTGCAATCGATCGATCATTGATTGGCAACACTCTTGCAACCCTATCTGCAGGTCATCGGCCCGCGACAATGCGACCCCGACGTCGGCAGTCAACAGTGCCAAGCGATTGCGTTCGGCAAGTACCGCTTCGTTTTGCTTTCGCTCCGAGATATCCCGAACGATGGTGACGAACCGTGGCGGTTCGTCGGAGGGGGCGATGTATTGCACAAAAAGATCGACCGGGACATCACGTCCGTCCTTTCGCCGCACCACCGTTTCGACGCGTTGCATCGTGGTTTCGCCCGACTTCAGACTGACGATCATTCGCTGCAGATCGTCTGCTGACATACCGACATCGATATCCCTTGGTCCCAATTGACATAATTCCTCGGCGGAATAGCCAAGCAACTTTGTCGCACCTTGGTTGACGTAATAAAACGTACGCGTGTCGGGATTCAACATGAACACCGAATCATGGGTCTGGTCGAGTGTCGTTTTGAATTGGTTCAGCTCGATTTCATGCTGTTTCCACTCCGTCAAATCGACGTGACTCCCCACTAATCGATGCGGTCGGCTGTCGCCATCGCGGCAAACGGTGAACGCTCGAGAGAGCACGTGCACATAGTGATTGTCTTTGTGCAAAATGCGACACTCGACTTCAAATTTATCGAGTTCACCACGGATGTATTGTTCAAGTTTTGAAGAAACTTGGTGCCGTTCATCCGGGTGTACTAACTGGATCGCCGCGTCAGCATCATCGCCGATCCCTTCGTCTTTGTAGCCCAACATATCGAGGAATCGTGGCGAAAAGAATACTTTGTTTGTTTCCAAGTCCCACTCGAAAATGCCGTCGTTACACCCGAGCATCAGCACGTTGAACTGCTCGCGACTGACATGCAGTTCTTTTTCCAACGCTTCTTGTTTAGCCAGTTGCTCTTCGACTTTCAATTTGGCTTGGTTCAAATCGGCGGTCCGTCCGACGACTAACCGCGAGACCAGTTCGGTGCGGAGGAATAGGTAAGCGACAAACACACTCAGAATCGCTGAGGTCAATAGTCCAATGAACAACATCGTACGCGGAGTCGAATCGCGACGAACCGCCACATAGTCCGCGTTTGCGGTGCAGTGCAATGTCCACGTGCGTCCCGCCTGTTGGATATAGCCGTCGTAATGTAGCGTCGCGGCTGGTTCCATACCGAGCAACCCGGTCGAGCCGATTTCCCCCAGTGTCTGTTCGGCGATCCGCGAATGATGATGGTAGGCCGGGCGTGTGTCGTAGGGCGCCGTGTTCTCGAACAATTGGATCTTGATTCCCGCAGGGGCTAATGGCTCGAGGGCATTTTCTAGCACTTGATCCAAACGCAATCGCCCGACGACAAATCCCTTTAACTGGTGCGGAGCGGTTGCCTCGGAATCATCCTGGAGCGCATGAAATACCGGTGACACCAACAGCACGTGAAACCTCGCCGCCTGATCGTTGCTCGCCAACGCAGGGGATGCCGTGATGTGTTTTGATGCTTTCGCGATCTCAAACGTATCTTGAAAACGGGGGTCGAAATAAAGATCTTCGCCGAGCTCGACGCGAGGATTGTTCGCCGGATACTTGTAGGTCACCGGGAAATACTGCGGACGACGTGATGCGGGGTGCAGGTGCCCTGCCTCATCGCGCTGAACGATCGGCCGGCCAGGCTTGGTCGGAGATTCTTCCCGCTCGTAATCACTCCGCTGCGAGTCATCGACGTAGCTGACCCAAGTGATCGCATCGAATCCGACATTGTGAGGTTTCATCTGATTGACGAAACTGACGAATTCGCGTTCATCTACACTTTGCGAGCTGCTGTACAGCGAGTGGACCGCGCGAATCAGATCGATCGGACGGGCGAATTCGGATTCGAATACCGCAACTCGCTCTTGCGCCGACCGCCGAAACCCCTGTTCGATCGCGTTTTGATCGAGCGAACGCATCAGATGATGCAGATAGATGCTGCCGATCACTCCCGCAATGAGCAGCAGTAATGGTAGGTACCATTTTATCGAGCGATTTTGCAGGATCGGCATAAAGAGGGAACGTCCTGGAGCGACAGTCATTGTCTTGATGCCAATGGTCAAGCGATCCTCGAGAAACCTTTCGGGATCATTAAATCGTCTGACGTAAACTTGAATTTGCAGCAACTCTGCAGTTGCAGCGGTGCTGGCGTCTTGTTGTTTCGATCATTCTATCAGGTTAAATCCTAGAGGATTTACATGGGTTTTCCTACCACATCGGCAAAGGAATCGTCGCAGGACGTCGGGAAATCGCTAGGATGCCGCTCCAGCTGCTTGACTTTGTTGCTTCAAAATCGGGACGTACTCGAGGCAGCGATTCACTTCCAACCGTAAATCGTCTACCAAGCTGAGGAGATGGTCCAATTTTCCCGCTTTTCCAGCCGACTCGAGTTCGAATGCAATCGCTTGCAATTCGTGTGCGGCCAGAATTCCGGCAATCCCCTTTAATGAGTGTGCGGTTTCGCCCACGGCGGCGGCGTCACCTTGCTGTACCTGGGTCGCAATTTGCTCGAGCCGGGCGACGCTATCTTTCTGAAACGATTGCAGTAGCAATTCGGCGAACGACAGATCGCCCATACATCGCTCGAGAAACTCTTTTTCGCAGATCGGTGGCGACTCGGATGTTTCGACGGTCTGCTCGGCTAGCGGTGCGGACTTCGTCGTGACTGACTTTTCCATCGCTAACCATTTCATCACAATTTCTCGCAATTGCTGAGGACTAAAGGGTTTGGCGAGGTAATCGTCCATGCCGGCATCAAGACAACGCTGGCGGTCTCCCTTCAGTGCATTTGCAGTGACCGCGATGATGGTCGACACCGCGTCGATCACTCCGTCGGATTCCATTTGGCGAATCTGTTGGGTTGCCGTAAACCCGTCCATGATCGGCATTTGACAATCCATCAAGATTAAATCGTATCGCGCGGTTTTGATCTTCGCGATCGCTTCAACGCCGTTCACCGCAGTGTCGCATTCCCAGCCCTGACGTCCGAGCACCTCAAGTGCGAGCATTTGGTTGATATCATTGTCCTCGACCAGCAAAATTCGTACTGTGTTCGATTCGTTCGCTGCCGGTGACATGGCTTGCCTCTTTTTGTCGCTGGTTAATTCATGCCGATCGGTATCGGCATCCGTGCAATGTCCAACTGTTTCGATTGCAATAATGCTTAGTTTTTCATCGCTGAATTCTACAAATCGCATCTAATTCCACCGTAACGGGATCTATTAGACGCCACCCAGCGGGACTAGTGAAGCTATACAAAAGTTCAAACCCCGAGTTATCGCGGGTGTAATCCTCTGCAATCCCATGCATCGTCGCCTGAAGTGGGCTGACTCGATGAATGATGATTCGTTTCACATTGGCCGGTTTAAGCCGCGTCTGCGAGCGTTTGTAAGTACTTTGTTGTTGTATTTCCTTGATCTTCTTTGTGCGGACCGCGGATTCATTGGCGGCCATTGCAAAACGTTGCATACGGGAAGTGGAGCTTGGCAACGTTCCCCCCGCATGCGGTTTGGCGCCAAGTTTCACACCTACCATCCCTCGTTTTCACATTTGAAGCTGCGCTAGGGTCGTTTTTCCCAGAAAAACATCACCCAATGCAACTTCGCGGGGTTTTTCTAGCCCCAACCATGCCAACGCTCCGTTTGGATAATCGTTTTAATCGTGGGTTGGAGAGGGAGTTTTCCCCCAGCAGTCCCACAAACGTAGGCCACAAAAATGGGGACCATCACTTTCGGGGGGGAATTTCCGGACAAAATCCAAATGGAACGGCCCGCCGCAGGGTCGAGCCGAGTCACAGGACCGTGTCACCGGTAGCAGCTCTGAATGAGCAATTGTTTCAAAATTTGCTGGATCCGGTCACTTGAATCCGCGTAGGATAAAGGATGTAGCGGTAAATCGAATCGTGTTTTCCTCATGAAGGATCCGTCATGATTACCACATCCGAAGCTGGCCTAGCAGGCGTTGTTGCCGGACAAACCGCGCTCAGCACCGTCGGTAAGAAGGGCTTTGGGCTGACTTATCGAGGCTATTCGATTGAGGATTTGTCGGAACACGCCTCTTTCGAGGAAGTCGCCTGGCTATTGCTGCACGGCGAGTTGCCGTTGTACGAACAATTGGTTTCGTTTTCCGAAGACTTGCAAGTCCGTCGTTCGCTGCCCGACCACTTGAAACAGATCTTAGAGATTTTGCCTCGCAAGTCCCATCCGATGGATGTTTTGCGGACGGGTTGTTCGGTGATGGGGTGTTTAGAGCCCGAGGAATCGGCGGAGCAACAATACGAGATCGCGATGCGACTTCTGAGTTCATTTCCATCGATGCTTTGTTATTGGCATCACTATCACCACAGTGGCCAGCGAATCGAGGTCGAGACGGACGACGACAGTATCGCGGCGCACTTTTTACATCTGCTGCACGGCACTCCGGCGGCCGAGCATCTTTGCCGCGCCCTTGATGTGTCATTGATTCTGTACGCCGAACACGAATACAACGCGTCGACTTTCGCGGCACGGATTACCGCGTCGACGATGTCGGATCTGTATTCGGGCATTACCACAGGCATTGGCACGCTGCGTGGGCCGCTGCACGGCGGTGCTAACGAGGCATCGATGGAGCTGATTGAAAGCTATGTGAACGCAGATGCAGCGGAACAGGGGGTGATGGACCGACTTGCTGCGAAGCAAAAGATTATGGGATTTGGACATCGCGTCTACAAAACGGTGGATCCGCGTTCGGACGTGATCAAACGTTGGTCACACACGTTATGCGACGAGACCGCGCTCGTGCCGTTGTACGAGATATCCGAGCGGATCGAAGCGGTGATGCGTCGTGAGAAGGGACTCTTTCCCAACCTCGATTTTTATGCCGCAACGGTGTTCCATTGTCTCGGCATTCCGACGACGATGTTCACGCCGCTGTTTGTATTTGCCCGCACCGCTGGCTGGTCCGCGCATGTGTTTGAGCAGCGCGGCAACAATCGTCTGATTCGCCCCGCCGCCGAATACAACGGGCCTGGCCCGAGAGTGTTTGTGCCGATTAACGAACGTGCATGACCGCAAAAAACGTGGGATAGGTTTCCCGGGGGAGTCATCAGCATGAGCTAAGTCCCCCGTCGCGAAACTCGCGAAGAGTTTCGTCCGTCGTCCCCGTCGCGAAAATCGTCAACGGCTTGTTAAATTAATCCAATTGCAAATCGAAATGGTGAGCCGTGGGCTGTAAGGCACCGGGTAACGCGTGGGACCCGGCCGCTGACGCGTCGCGGCTCACTAAATCAACAACTCGTCAAGAGTTTCGTCGGATCTTTTTGATTCCGTACTTCAACGCAGATGGAATACGAAAACGTGATCGCTGATTCACAGGCTGGCAGCCTGTGCTACAGCTCTACTTCAAAGTCGGTTCGCCTTGCAGGTATCCTAGCGACGCCAAGAACTGATCCATCGCTTTGACGGTAGCTTGATAGTATTCGGATTTCCCGAAATTGAAGAAACCGTGCCCTTGGTCTTCGTACAGATGCAACTCACAGCGTCGACCGTTGGCTTCCATGTTCTTTTTGAATCGCTCGGCGGTTGCAACAGGAATCAAATTGTCTTTGGTGCCGAGAAATACGATCGTTGGCGGTGTCGTGCCGCTGATGTTGTGCGCCGGTGAGATGTCTTGCCAATAATCTTTGACTTTACTATGCGACCAACCACCGACGGGTCCGTTGTCAAACACGGGATTGAACAGCACCAACGCGTTGGGGACACAGCTGACGCTGGTGTCTTCGCCATTTTCGTTGAACGCATCGGTGGTTGCGGTCGCGGCGGCGACATGTCCACCGGCTGAACCTCCTCCGGCGATCACTTTGTTGGGATCGATCCCCAATTCACTGGCGTGTTGGCGTACCCAGCGGATTGCGGACTTGCCATCTTTAACACATTCTTTGGGTGTCGTGTTGTGCTTGCTCTTGATCCGATATTCTGCGGCAATCGCCACGATTCCTCGCGAGGCAAGGTACTCGCAATGCGGATAAAATTGACTAGGACTGCCACCGACCCAACCGCCGCCAAAAAAGAACACTGCCACGGCGCGTGAATCGGTCGCTTTGTGGTCGGCGGGTTCAAAGACATGTAGTTTTAGCTCCGTGTCCCCGACCGTCTTGTAGACCGGTTGTTTGTCGGGCGAGAAGCCTTTGGTTTCAAGTGCGAATGCGGCAGGGATGGAAACCGAAACAGAGAGCACCGAAAGCAAGAGCAACGAAAACATGGGCAACGAAAACATGGGCAAAGTGAAGCGGTACGACAGCGTTTTCATGGTGAGATTGGGTTGCGTTGAGGAGGAAGGGAATTCAAGCCGATAGTGTAGTCGAATTTCACGGGTCTCGCGTCGTCATCAAAAACGACGCGAGACTTCATCGATCTTTTCCCAAAAAACAACGCAATCTGCTGAGGCTAAAGTGTTGACTTCAAGAACTTGCTTCGCTCGACCGCAAATTTTTGCAAGGACATCGGTTCGGTTGATCCCTCGGCTATTTCGGTGGCGGAGCGTGTCGCTGTGACAAACGCTTCGGTCGAATCGAGTTTGCGAGTGTCCGCTTTGACAACCGGAGCGATCAAGTCGCGGTACCCGTTGACAACCGGCCCGAGCGTCGACCAGTCAAGCGATTCGTTGGCAATCTGCGCGACGTACTGCATGTAACGCTGACGCAACTCAGGCACGGCGAGCAATCGACTTCGCAGCGGCATGCGTTCGCTGTCGAGCCCTACCAGCGGATCCAAGTCGACTCCGCCGTGTCCAGGACCACCAGGACCACCAGGACCGCGACGTCCATCACGGCCGCGTCCTTCGCGTTCTCGAGGGCCACCGGGACCATCCGGCCCCGCAAAAAAGTCTTCCAAACCAGCAGGCGGACGAAATCCGCCAGGACCACGAGCTTGTGGACCTCGGTCGTCGCGATTTCCTTGATCATCGGGGCCGCCCGGTCCACCCGGGCCACCAGGCCCGCCCGGTCCCCCAGGTCCGCCAGGCCCCCGACCGCCGGGCCCGCCGGGACCACGTCCATGACCCGACAACGCGAACGCTTCGTTCATATCGTGTGGCACGAGATGAAACTTTCCATCCGCGTCGAGAAAAATGCTGTAGTCACTCGCACGAGTCCAGTAGCCATCGCCATTGACCAATGCGACGTCAAGCGCCAAGAACTTGAGCACGCCGTCGATATCAAGGATCGGATCGAGTGCCGATTCCAATTGATCCAGCGGAGTTTCATTTAGCGTTTGGCAAAGTTCGACGAGTGCTTTCCAAGCCTTTTTGCCATCGTTGGACTTCATCTCGAACCGTGATTTGTATTCGTCCAGATCCGTGCCGAGATAACGCAGGCCTCCATCGGCGCCCGGGTTCCCGCTGACTTTCCAACGCGTGCCCTTGGAGTCACCAAAGTTTTCCTGCAAAAAGAGTTTGTCGAACTGTTGGACGCTGACGTACAACCCCCAGCTTTCCCCATTGATCACCACGTGCACAAAATTCGCTTTGGGCGTCGGGATGTAATCGCGAGCGATATGGGAATAGACCACCGAGCTCATCATCGACGGATCGCCGTGACAATTCAACAAGTTCAGTGTCTTGTAGCCATACAGTCGTTGATCTTCATCCGCCATATCGAGCGAGACGTTCAAGGGACGTTTGCTGCCGCGAGACACATGACCGTAGGATGACATCCCGCGAAAATGGACGCCCACGTTGGGATAGACTTTGCCATCGACTTGCATCTCAGCTGCGACGTCGATATCGGTTCCATGGAAATCCTCGAGTTCCATTTCCCAGTCTTCGTTTTCAAATTCCAGGAACACGGTGCGCAAGACCGTGGTGTCATAGAGCGGTTTGTCGGGGTAATTCGCAACGTCCGCAGGCGACACCTTGGGGCCTGGGGTGCCAGGCTCGGTTGCAGGGCCACGTCCACGCATCCCTCCGGGACCGCGCATCCCGCCAGGACCGCGGATCCCGCCAGGCCCCCCCGCCCCAGGTCCCTGTCCGCTGGGGCCCTGTCGATTTGCGGCTGATGCGTTCTCTTGTTGAATGCTTTTGCGAGCAACGGTTCGCTCGGAATGATCGAGCCATCCATTTTCGTCTTGATCAAATTGGTCCAACAATTTGCGTTCTTCACGATTGGGACCACCAGGACCGCCGGGACCTCGCATGGCAGGACCACGCATGCCGGGGCCCCCGGGGCCGAAGTCCAACGAGCCTGGGGGCTGCGCGTACGCGATAACGCCAAGCACCAATCCGGTGCACGCAACTAAACAAGCAGGGACAAGTAATCGCTTCATGAGCATAGACTCCTGGGCAGTGAGAAATGTTTATCGGCTTTGACGAAGTTCGACGCTCTGGACGCCTTCGATCAGATTCAATTGGTTGATTAGGTCGGTGGGTTTGGCATCGGCTTTCAAGCGAACGCGATAATTCAGATCGAGTGATGCACCTTGTTTACTGGTTCCTCCGGACGTCAATTCAACCTTGCTAAGCATCCGTTCAAAAACGCTTCCGAGCATCGTTTCGGGATCGCGTCCGATTCCCAATCGAATGGACAATCGGGCGTCACCGGCAAATCCGCTTTCGCTGCCTCGTCGTGGTCGCACCAAAAACGCCGCAAGTCCGGTCACCGCCATGCCAACGATCGCGACGATCAAACGATCCGCACCCACGGCCATCCCCACCAACACGGCAAAGATGACAAACGTGATGTCGTGCGTGTCTTCGACCACCGTGCGAAACCGAACGATCGACAAGGCACCCACCAATCCGAAGGCCCAGGCGACGTTTTGGCCAATCACCAACGGCAACATTGCACACAGGATCGCCAACAGTACCAGCGTTGCGGGAAAGGTCGGCATGATCTTGTCGCTCGGCCGCACCCAGCGATAGATCCCGGCGATCACGCAGCCACACAGAAACGCTACGATCAAGCGGACGGCCATCTGCAACGCCGTGCTCTCATCGGGCGTCCCCACCGCTTCGGTTAACCAAATTGGCATGTCGCCACCTCGTTCTCAGCAGCACTTGCGGTAACGATCGGTTCGGGGTTGCTCAGCGAATGGTGCATCGCCGCACATTGATCCACTGGGCAACGCAAAACACACTCCCGATACATCGACGTCGGGTGGGGCAACAACGCAAATTCATAGATCAGTGATTTAAAAATGGCAGGAAGTGAAACAAAGTACTTCATCCGCACCAAGTGCATCGGTAACGGGGTGGACGGAGTTTGCGTCGGGTTCGCCAAGTCCGAAAATGCTCGGCAGTGGATGTTTCGGTCGATCGTCATGCGGAGCGACCCTTCGATCGAATCTGCTTCGAACGCGAGCCGGTCAAATTGGATTTGCAGACTTCGTTGCAGCGCTTGTTTGACGATGTCTTTGTGGAACCATTTTCCTTCCCAGCTGCTGTCAATCTCGTCAAACTCGAGTCGCTTTAGATCGCTGGATGCTGCAACGGTCCGGCGCAGTTTTGTCGTCTGCTTGTCTCGCCGCTGTTGCTCGAGGAACACATCCCAAGCGTGATCGATACGTCGCACGCGGCGAATTTCTTTGTCAATGGACTTGGGTTTGGTTGGTCGTTGCCATTGTTGGACGTCGTAATACAGGTCGCAGACGTCGCTGGTGGTCGGGGCGTCGAACCGGCTGGCCGCCGATTCGATCAATGCCGATGCGGCAGCCTGATTCAGGACAAAAGTGCACTCGTAGCGGGGGGGGAATTTCAATTTCGCTCTCTACTTTGAATCCATGCCAAAATGTTTCGGGTAACGGGGATGTTCGAACGCCCGATCCCGTGGCATTAAGAGATGCGTTGAAATGCCCCCCGGAGGGCCAATTTTGTTGAAAGAATGCCGGCGGTTAAGTTGGCTTCGATCGATTCATGGAAAATCGCGAGCCAGCCATGGAAGAGAGAGCCATGGAAGAGAGAGCCGGTCATGAAAGATGGCGAGAGCCAGTCATGGACGATGGCGGGCCGCGATTTCGCCTGTTTTCGCGGGTCGAAGGCGAGATTTCGACTTGGGGATGGTCGAAAGCCGTTGACGGCTTCCGCTACGCCAGAGTGGAGGACGAAAGTTTCGGCGGCATCCGCGACGCGCGAACGGATGGATCGACGGTTATCCGCCGGGCAGGGTCCAGACGGGGTCGAATGCGCCTCCGAGCTGCGACTGGATCACCCGCAACATCAGCAGTTTGGCGGGGCCGTCGTGGGGTTGATCAAGCAGCAGCTGAGCGAGCACGTCTTGCGCTTCGGCATGTTTTTCGGATTCGAACGCTGACAATGCCTGCTCATACGCCGAGCACCCTGCACTCAAATCGTGTTTTCCACAAGTTCCCAGTTCATAAAGCTGCACCGGTTCGCGAATGTTGTGCACACGAACGCTGCACACTCTGCGGCCACGCAATTTTGCATCCACGCGACTGGCGGTGCTCTGCGTCATTAGAATCGAACTCCGCAGATACTTCGTCGCTCCTTGCACCCGGCTGGCCAAATTGACGGTATCGCCGAGCGGTCCATATTTAATCCGATGCGTGGAACCCGTATTACCGACCACCGCCAATCCGCTGTTGATTCCGATTCCCAACCGGGTTTCGGCGCCCACGGTGGACCGCCATTTCTCGCTCAGGTCGATCACCGCTTGCTGGATCGCGATCGCGCATAGACAGGCGTCGCCGGCATGTTGCGGTGATGCGATCGGGGCACCCCACATCGCCATGATTTCGTCGCCGACATAATCGACAATCGTTCCGCCATGGTCCAGCACGATGCGGCTGAGTTCATTCATCACATCGCTAATCCAGGTGATCGTTTGTACGGGACCCACACGCTCGCTGGTGCGGCTGAATCCACGCACATCGCAAACCATCACCGAGACGTCTGCGGGACACGGCTTTTCGAGCAAATTTTTGTTGCAGAGTACCTGATTCAAAATATTCCGAGGCAAGAACTTGCTTAGTTCTGCCAAGCGGGCATCGATCTGACGCAGACTTGAACGAATCCGTGCGTGCAACAATCGCTCATCCGCCGGTTTCTCTAAATAGTCATCCGCTCCGTTTTCAATTGCGTCGGCGGCAGCAAATTTTGCATCGGCGTCGGCGACCACAATGATCGATGGTTTTCCCGTGGTCGGCGAACTGCGAATCCGATGTATCATTTCCACTGCATCCATTTCGGCAAAGTTCATATCCAACAGACAGACGTCAAAGCGTTGTTGTTCCATCAACTCGATTGCGGTCGATGCACTTTCAACGCCCACCACACGGTAGCTATACCGTTTGAGTTTGCATTCCAAATCGGCACGTGAATCACGGTGCGCGTCGACCACCAAGACCAACGGCCGCGGTCGATCGCGACAGGTGTACGAACCGCTGACGCGGTAATCGTCGACTTCAGTGGTCTTGGTGACCTTGTGGGGGTGGTTCGCAGTGGGGATGACTTTGGTTCGTGACATAATTGCGTTACGTTGATGCCATAACATGAGAAGAGCCTATTCGTATGGAACGAATTCGCGTGGGGTAACCGCGTTGATTCGAAGAGAGACGGTTCGCACAGAAGAGGAGGGGGGGAGGAGCTGCGACTAGCCGTGAATGCGGAGATATTCGCTTACGTGCGAATTAGAATTGCGACTGTTTACAAAAACGCCGGATCGTAGATAGCTCGTGCAATCGATTTGATGCACAAGAAATCGAGCGAGGGTCTCGGTGCTAACAAATCCGCCTCGTAACGCGTGTCGATCCGCGATACAGGCGCCGACGGTTCGCAGCGGTTTAAGTTTTGCACAGCGAACGATCGTCCAGTCTAAATCGCATTGCATCAAGACCGCCGCCTCGTTTTGCTTGTCGGCCAATCGAGAGCAAAGTCCTAGGGACCCGGCCACGCGTGTTGCCAACGAACCCAAGGGCCGTGGCCGGTCGCCGGGTAAAACGACGCCCGAGTGCGAGACGACGATGTACCGCCGGGCGCCTTTGCGATGCAGTTTGGGCAGAAGCGACCGAGTCAACTTCGCTGCCTCCGTCGCTGGTCCCGCCGCGCACGTTCGCATCGTGGGACCGTAACAATTGATCACGGCCATGCAATCGCTGACGACGTGAGTCAAACAACGTTGATCGTTTAGATCGCAGAGCACGACTTCGATCGCGTTTGCCGAGTGCTCGAAATTCGGATCTTGGACCTGCGTCTTGACGTGGAAGCCGCAGCGGCGAGCGACCGCGATGACTTGGCGACCGAGCATCGTATCGCCACCGAGAACGCAAATGGAACGAGCAAGGTTCATGTCCACATTCAGGTACATGTCCATCATATACTCCCGGACCGCGGTGCCTTTGGGAAACACAGCGGACTATGAAAAGGTAGAGAAGGACAATGCGTCGGATTCTTTGACGCTTGTCTATTTCATAGGTCGAGAGTGGCCGTATGCTGTCACATCAAAATGCGTCTCCTTGTTGGGGCCATCTTTGTTTGAGCCCGCCTTGTTTGGGGGTCGGTTGAGGGTGTTTTTGTTTTCGCCGAGCCGCGATCGCGATGCTGCCCGCCACGATCGCTGCGCCCGCAGGATAAGCCAGCTTTGAAATCCGCAGCGGCGTGGGATCCGAGACCGGTTGAGTTTCTTCACTCGCCATCGATTCGATCGACGCCAGGATCGAATCGAGTAGCGGACCCGAGATCGGTTCCACCACTCCGGCGGCGATCAAATCCAAGCAGCGGTGATATCCCATCGTCGATTCCAATTGCACGTTGATCGCGTCCCCCGTGATGGCGCCGATCCGCGATGGCAAATTGCCGCGTTGCAGATCGATCAGCCCACCGGGCCCCGAAAACCAATCGATAATCGACAAATCGACTTGTTGAGGAACCACTCGAAGCGTTGCTTGAAAATTCCGTTGCAGTCGGGGCAGGATGCCGTCATCGAGCTGCCACGCATTTTGCTCGCTATCACTCAGGCTCTGAAGCGGACGTAGTTGCAATGACGGTTCGGGAGCGATCAAGCCGGATTGAATGTCGTTGACGTCGTCGGATCCGATATCACCGGTATCGGTGGGCAAAGTCATCGGCCCTGCCGCAGAATCGTTATCGATGGTGGCATTGACTCTCGATGCTAATTCGCGGCCGCTAACAGCAATGGTCGACACGGTTTGGGTCGCTGTCACGGCGTCTTGATCGGCCAACGCAACGTCGCTTTCACTCGCCGTTTGCAACGAGGCGAGAACTTCGTCCACGGCCGATGGAACTATCGCAGCGATACTGTTCTGCGGCAACGGGGGGCTGACGTCCCGTCGAGCATTGGCAACGTCGTTGACATTCGGATTCGATTGTGGCGTGGTTGGGGTGCTGACGCCCAGCGTCGTCGGGGTGGGACTCTGTTGGGCTTGAGCTAGCGTTGCATCTTGGCGAAACGAGGTCGGGGCGTCGTGAATCCGGTCGATACCGTTTCCAAGGCTGCGGAAATCTTGTCCGGCATTGCCCTGTGATCTGAATTGCAGTGACCTGGATTCGAGTGCTCTGTTTCCTTGGACGCCGTTATTTTGAATACTTGCGTGTCGTGATGGCGGTTGACGTTGCGACAGCGATAATCGACCGCTGGCAACCTGGCCCGCAGCATCGTTCGGGAGAGCGTCGGTCGTGCTTGAACCGAATTGCAAATCGAGATCAAAGATTCCAGCCGCCAGCAGCGAGCGTGTCTCGAGACGCTCGATACGCAGGGCACGAGTGGGGGTGGTCTCAGTCATTGTAAACTCTCCGCGGATTGGCAAGGCTGAGTGAATTGTGTTGATGTTTCGCTAGGTACGCTTGGTACCGAGGAACCTCCGGTGCGAGCTGGACGGCACGAGATTGGTACTCTGCGGCTTCAGCAAAATATTGACGCGCGACGCGTGCGTCCCCGAGTTGTTGTTGCAGGAACCCTAAATTGTTTAGGACGCCGCCGAGCATGCTCTGTACCTCTGCATCGTCGGGGTACAATTCGGCGAGCGATCGCTGAACGGGTAATGCCTTTTTGAAAGCGTTTTTCGCATCCTGTTGCTTGCCCGTCGCGGCCAACGACAACCCGAGATGGTTCAAGCTGATCACCAAATCACGCGAATAGGCGGGCGAATCGGGCCAGCGAGTTTGTAATTGCTGGGCAATCTCGATCGCCTGTTCAAACGATTCGATTGCTTCGGCGTGTTGGGATCGCTGCGCATACGATGTGCCAAGTGAGTTCAGTGTCAAAATAACCTGAGTCGCCAATTTGACGTCGCCACGATGCTGCGCGAGCGACTGAGTCTGTTGAGCCAAGGCTTGACGAGCGTACTTGATTGCTTGATCGGGCGATCGTTTGGAAAGCAATCCCGCCAAATTCGATTGAATCGATGCCAACAATCCTGCGTCTGAATCAGACGTTTCCAACAATTTGATGGCTCGGCGATAGACGGTGGTCGCTTCCGCCGTTTTCTCGGCTTCGTGCAGTAACAAACCCAGATTGTTTAGCGTCGTGGCAAGCTCTCGCGTCACCGCAGTTGAGTTGTTTTTTTCTAGCAAAGATGGTTCGTGCGAATTTGAGTCGCGATCAAGCAAGCGTTGCTGAGTCACGATCGCGTTGCCAAACCAATGAGCGGCTTGTTCGATGCGACCGGTTTGCGACAACTTTTCAGCAAGATTGTTTTGACTGATCGACCACTGCAGACTTAACGCGGCGTCATCGGGTGATTGTCGAGCCAGCTCGCGGTAGAGTTGTTCGGATCGCTCCAGCGCCGCGATCGCCTCCTCGCTGGCCCCTAATTCGCTCTGAAACGCGCCGATTTTTCCATACGTGATTGCCAGCTCTTTGCTGAGTGTGGGATCGTCGCTGGCTTCGCTCGCAAAGCGGTTGTAGTAAGCAAGCGTCTCGCCGAGCAAACGCCTGCGAACCGGCGCCGCTGCGGGAATATCGGCCAACAGTTCGGCCATTTGGGTACCCAGCCGATCGATCGATTCACGCGCAATCTGTTCATTTCGAGTCGCACGCATTTGATTGGCGATCGCACGCGCCCCGTTGGCGTCCGAAATTTGTTTTTCGGCCGCCAACATTGCGGTAAAGATGGCAAAACCGACGACTGCGAACGTGGTGACCACCATTGCGGCGGCAACGCTGCGTCGATGCTTGTTGGCAAACCGGCCGATTCGATCAAAAAACGTCGGCGGGCGTGCGATCGTCGGTTCGCCCGCGAGCACACGCCGCAGGTCATCGGCAAATTCTTTTGCGGTTTCGTAGCGTCCATCGCGGCTCTTCGCCATCGCTTTGGCCACCACTGTGGCGAGATCACGAGGGAGATGGGGACACCGTTTCCGCAACGGCACGATCGCATCGTTTTCGATGGTGCGCAGGATCGCCGGAGCGTCTTCCCCGTCGTGCGCGGGCCGAAGCGTCAACATTTCGTACAACGTTACTCCCAGCGAATAGACGTCGGTGCGGCCATCGACGATCGCGGATTCGCCACGCGCCTGTTCGGGGCTCATGTACTTCATCGTCCCAACGATATCGCCGGACTGGGTCAACGACACGTCGCTTTGCACTCGTGCCAAACCGAAGTCGGTGAGCCACAATTTACCGTTTTGATCGATGATCAAGTTTGACGGTTTAACATCGCGATGAACCACCCCAAATTGATGAGCGGCATGCAGCCCTTCGGCCGCTTGGATGGCTTGGCCGATCGTTTCTCGCCAATCATCGACAACGGGATGGGTCAGAGGTTCGCCTTGATCGACACTTTGGAATTCAAGGCTGCGTTTCAGGATGATCTCGTCCACCGACATTCCGTCGATGAATTGCATGGCGTAATAATGCACGCCACGTTCGCAACCGACCGCGTATACCGGAACGATATGAGGATGTTGTAAACCTCCGGCCGCCTTGGCTTCGTGTTGAAACCGAGTGATTTGACGCGAATCGAGAATCGACGGCAACGGCAAGAGTTTGATTGCCACGGTGCGTTTGAGCGAACGTTGGGTGGCCCGGTACACCACCCCCATGCCGCCGCGTCCAATCTGTTCGTGCAAGTAAAAATCACCAAGCCGGCGTCCGGACGAGGACGATGGAGATTGGTCATTGCGCGAGGCTCGATCATTTCCAGATTGCGAGGCATGCGGTGACGTATCGCGTGAAAGAGATTGTGAAAAGCCCGAGGCCGCGGTGGATGTCGAACTCGACGATGGATCCAGCCCGGCGGCCATACGATGCAGATTCTGTAACCCGTCGACACAGTAGCGAAGCGAATGAAGCAGTTCGGGCGCATCTGCCGTTAACTCTTCGACGGTTGGCGGCAAGCCTACCTCGAGCCCCGACATGTAACTTTCTAGCAACACGCTGAGGTGCTCTTTTTGTGCATCCGTCAGATGCCGGGTGGCGGATGGTTCCGCGCTCAGGTCGGTCATACTCATGGTGTTTTCTCTGAGCTACTCGTATCTCGGGATTATTCGATCGGGTCGCATGTTTCTTTGAACTTGTTGATCGCACGCAACCACATCATCCGCACGGCCCCCGATTTGCGGTTCATGCGTGCTGCGATTTCGTCGAACGATAACCCTTGTAAATTGCGATACACGATCACATCTCGGTATTCGGGTTTCAGTTTTGCGAGCTGGTCGGATAACCGCAGCGACAGCTCGCGGCGTCCCATGTCCTCGCTTGGCGACAGTCCACGATCGGCCAAGATGTTCGCCAATCTCGCCATGCTGTCGTCAACGTTCTTTGCGATTTGATCCAATGCGACCTCGCGGCGAATGTCTCGCTTCTTCGCAAACACGTTCGCTTCGATGGCATGCCCAAGACAATTGCTCAGGATTTGACGCAGCCACGCCAACAGTTCGCCTTCGCTGCCTCCTCGGAACGCGGCAAAATCGCGGTGTGCCGCCAGCATCGTTTCTTGGACCAAGTCCGAGGGACTCATCCGGCGTCGCAATCGACCGTCCAACTGAGTGGTCGCCAGGACGCTGAGATAGTTGCGATAGAGCTGTAGCAGTTCGCCGAGAGAATCGATGTCACCATGGCGAACCTGCAGCAGCATCTCCGATACGGTGGCTTGAGCATCGGAAGATTCGTTTGCGGTTGCGGTCGACATGACTTCTCCGTTCGGTAATTCGATTAGTAGGTGGTTCTTGCTGAGATAAGTTGATTGCGTTGTGATAAGAGACCACCCGGTCTGGTTAGAACGCTTCACCCGCGGCAGTCGGACGTGACCTCAAAATCGGTACTCAACACGATGGGCCCCTTGCAGCGGATCTCGATGCATGGCTCCACCGCGATGGGGGCCCGTTGCGACACCTTGTTGGTGGTTCCCATCGTTTTTTCTCTCTCTCGCTCACCACGACCGCTGCCAAGACTTCTATGCGTAGTCGCCGCCAGCAGGGGGCCAAAGTTTGTTCAAGATTTTGCGGGAATTTTCCGCAGGCATCGCTTTGCCGTTATTTGAGCAAGGTCGATTCTCTGTTTCGTTTGTGACACTTTCCGAGCAATTCCGTCCCTAAACCTCAGACTGCTAGATCGCCTTCTCTCTTCACCTTCTCAACCATGCCACCTTGTCTGGAGGGTCTCGCTATGGCTCATTTTCTGAATCGTTGGTTCAAATTCCTGCAATCCTCGTCAAGCGATGATCGGCGGCGTTGCCAACCGCGTCGACGTTTACGTGCGGAATCGCTCGAGACGCGTCAACTTCTGGCCGCAAATCTGTTTCACAACGATTTGATCCCCGAGGATGTTAACAACGATGGAGTCGTCTCGGCCTTTGATGCCTTGACGGTCATTAACGAAATGAATCGCCATCGCAATGAAGGCGGCGTCAACGGCACGGTCAACGACCGTGGTTCGATGCCGGACGTGAATAACGATGGTCGTCACACCGCGATCGACGCGTTGATGGTAATAAACCGACTGAACCGAGGACGTTCACCGCAGCAAGCTCCCCACGATCCTTCGCAGAATCCTGACAGCCCGCCGGCAGATGATGATCCCGTAACCGATCTCGCTGACGAAGTTCGCTCGATCGATGGCAGCAACAATTATCTGGAAAGCCCCGACTTTGGTGTCGCAGGCACGCCCCTGTTGAGGGTCGCCGACGCTGACTATGCCGACGGCATCTCAGAACCGTCAGGAGCCGACCGGCCAAGTGCTCGCGAGATCAGCAACACCCTTTCCGCCGCCGATCCCGAGGGCACCACCAACGATCGAAACCTGAGCGACTTTGTTTATCTGTGGGGGCAATTCATCGATCACGATATCGATTTATCACTTACTCAAGAGGGAGAAGACGCAGAGTCGTTTGATATTGCGGTTCCCACCGGTGACCCGTTGTTTGATCCGTTCAGCAGCGGAACGGAAGTGATCTCGTTAACGCGATCGTTGATTGCAGAAGGCACCGGAACATCGACGGACAATCCGGCCCAACAAATCAATGCGATCACCGCTTGGATTGACGGTTCGCAAGTCTATGGAAGCAGCCAAGCGACGACCGATTTGTTGCGAGAATTCAGCGGAGGCCGAATGCGAACCAGCGACGGCGACTTGCTGCCGACCGATGAAGCGGGAAATATCCAAGCGGGGGACATTCGGGCTGCGGAAAACCTCGGGCTGACATCGATGCAGACATTGTTCCTGCGAGAACATAATCGACTCGCCGATGATATCGCCGACGACAATCCTGATTGGAACGACGAACAGATTTTCCAAGCCGCGCGGACGATCGTGATCGCCGAGATCCAGTCGATCACGTACAACGAATTTTTGCCAGCGCTACTTGGGGAAAATGCGATCTCGGATTACGAGGGATACGACGCGAGCGTCAATCCATCGATTGCAAACGAATTCTCCACTGCGGCATTTCGGTTTGGACACACCACGCTTAGTAACGAAATTGACTTTGTCGGTAACGATGGGATCGAGGTTCGCGAGGCTCTCTCACTGGCCAACGCTTTCTTTAATCCATCGCTACTCGAAGAAACTGGCATCGATTCGATTTTGAAAGCGGGCGCATCGAGTTTGTCGCAAGAAGTCGATCTCGAAGTCGTTGATAGTTTACGCAATTTCTTGTTCGGACCTCCCGGCGCCGGCGGATTCGATCTGGTGTCGCTGAACATCCAACGTGGCCGCGACCACGGGTTGGCCGACTTTAATTCGGTTCGCGCCGCCTACGGCTTGGAAGCTTACGAATCGTTCTCCGAGATCACGAGCGATAGCGAACTGAGTGCGAAACTCGAGACGCTCTACGGCGACGTCAACAATATTGATTTGTGGGTTGGATTGTTGGCCGAAGACCACGCCGACGACAGCTCGCTTGGCGAGACCGCATCGACGATCATCGCCGACCAATTTGAGCGAATTCGCGATGGCGATCGCTTTTATTACGAGAACACGCTCTCGGACCGCGAGATTCGTGTGATCGAAAACACCACGCTGGCGGATGTGATCCAGCGGAACACGGATATCAATTCGTTGCAAGAGAATGTGTTCATCTTTAACCCATCGATCACCGGCACGGTCTTGTCCCAGCCCGCGGTCGTTCAATCGAGCTCGGCGAATCGAAATGACAAGCGTTCGCCACGAAACGGTGGGCATCCGAGCGACCCATTCCGTCCCAGCGTGCCTGTCGAAGGCATCACGGTCGAGTTGCTCGATGGCGAAGGCAACGTGGTTGATACGACCGTGACCGATCGTTCGGGAAATTACAAGTTTGACTCGTTTGATCATTCCGGAGGGTATCAAGTTCGTATTGCAGTCACGGGCGATGTCCAGGCCGTTGGACTCGATACCGTCGATACGCTGATCAGCAGCGGCGACGTGAACTTGAAGGGAATCAACTTTATGGTGATATCGTAGCAGTGGCACGCTGATATCAATGGACTCGTTGGGAGTTTTAGTTGCGCCGGTTTGATGCCGCCTCTCCCCCCAGCTTCGGAGACTGTTGAAGTCGTTGGCCGTTTTGGCCAACGCGGTGAAAACATTTTTTCGTAGCTACCTTCGCCAGAACTCATAGCTACCTTCGCCAGAAGGTGGTGATTCGTACTGGCCGGCAACCATCGACGCTCTGGCAAGCGTAGCTACGGAACACAAATGCCGTGATTTGCCGTCTCTAAATTCTTCACGGCGTTTCCCCAAACGGCAAAACGAATCAACAGGGCGGCAAAAGTTTCGGGGGGCATAGGTCAATCGAACGAAAGTCTTGACGACTTCCGCTACGTTAAATTCGCACAAACTCGATAAGAAAAACTCGTTTCCAATGACCTCCGAATTCTTCGCTGCCCAACGAATATCCCTCTCTTCCTGCATCGTTGGATCGAATACGGCGGAACGGCTATACTCTGAAATATGAACAGTGAAGTAACCAAGATTTTGACCGCGATTGATGGCGGCGACCGGCAGGCGGCGAGCCAGTTGTTGCCGCTTGTCTATGACGAACTCCGCCGGCTGGCGTCGTACAAGATGACGCAAGAAAAGTCGGGACAAACGTTGCAGCCAACCGCCTTGGTCCACGAAGCGTTCATGCGTTTGGTCGGGGGTGAGGATCGTCCACAATGGGACAGCCGCGGGCACTTCTTTGCGGCAGCCGCCGAAGCAATGCGACGAATTTTGATCGAAAGCGCCCGCCGACGAAATGCCGAAAAACGTGGCGGCGGGTTGGTGCGGTCCGAGCTGAACGACGACGATGCCGTGCTGGATCCCGAGGATTTCGAGACGCTGCTTTCGCTCGACGAAGCCCTCACGAAGTTAGCTTCCGAAGATCCTGATTTGGCAAAACTGGTCGAACTACGCTACTTCACCGGTTTGACGATCGACGAAACGGCCGAGGTTCTCGGAGTTTCTCCCCGAACTACCAAGCGAAATTGGACCTACGCCCGAGCTTGGTTAAAACGAGAGCTCGATGCGCAAGAGTAATCTTGTTTAAACGTAACCTTGGATGTCGTTGGGGACCGCGTGAGCGGCGAAAATGAAGAATCCAGCAAATCGATGGCCTGCATCTGACTTGCATCACGCATGACAATGAAGAGCGACATTTTTTTGTGCCGATCGAGTTTTAGGTCCCCATGAGCAGTCCCAACGAACGTTCGATTTTTTTGCAGGCGCTTGATTCGCCGACACCGGATCAGCGTAACGACTATCTCGACTCGGCTTGCGGTGATAATGCGGCGTTGCGAGCGTCGGTCGAGGCGTTGTTGGCGGCGCACGATCACCCCTCAAACCCGCTGGACAATCCGCTCGGCAAGGGGCTCAGTGACATGCCCACGATCACGTCGATTGCCCCGCCCCCGAAATCGACGGAACATGTCGGCATGAAAATCGGCGGGTACCGGTTGATGGAACAGATTGGCGAGGGCGGATTCGGGTTGGTGTTCGTTGCCCAACAAGAACGTCCGGTCAAACGCCGTGTCGCGCTGAAAATTGTCAAACCTGGAACGGGGTCCAAAGAAGTCATCGCACGCTTTGAAGCCGAGCGACAAGCGGTTGCCTTGATGGATCACCCCAACATCGCTCAGGTCTTTGACGCCGGCGTGACCGATGATGCGCGTCCCTATTTCGTGATGGAACTTGTTCGCGGCGTTCCGATCACCGAGTTTTGTGACAACCATCATTTGGATGTTGCGGCCCGTTTAAGCTTGTTCATTGACGTGTGTTCGGCGGTTCAGCACGCGCACCAAAAAGGAGTGATTCACCGCGACATCAAACCCAGCAACGTGATGGTGACGCTGCACGATGATAGACCGGTTGTGAAAGTGATCGATTTCGGCGTCGCCAAAGCGATCGGACAAAGCTTGACCGACAAAACGATCTACACCCGCTTTTTCTCGATGATTGGCACCCCGCTGTACATGAGTCCCGAGCAAGCGGAGATGAGCGGTTTAGATGTCGACACGCGCAGCGACATCTATTCGTTGGGGGTGATGCTTTACGAATTGTTGACGGGCACGACGCCGTTTGATCGCGAACGTTTAGATTCCGCCGGTTATGACGAGATGCGCCGCATCATTCGCGAAGAGGAACCGCCAAAACCCAGCACGCGGCTAACCACGATGGGCGAACGATTGAGCACGGTGTCGGTTTCTCGGCATACCGAACCGACGCGTTTGACGAGCACGGTTCGCGGCGATTTGGATTGGATCGTGATGAAGTCGTTGGACAAGGACCGGACGCGTCGTTACGAATCGGCTGCCGCGATGGCGGGCGATATACGTCATTATCTAAGCGAAGAACCGATCAATGCACGTCCGCCCAGTCGTGGCTATCAGATTCGCAAATTCGCTCGGCGGAACCGTGTCCCTTTGATCACTGCGTCGCTGGTGGCCGTTACGATGATCATCGGATTGGTGACCAGTCTTTGGCAAATGTCCGCGGCAATCGACGAGCGTGATAAGAAAGATCGCGCACTGCAGCAGGCGTTGCAAGCGAAGAACGAAGCCACCGCGGCACGCCGCGAAGTCGAGCAGTTTGCCGAACGGTTGACGTCCGCAAATCTGCTGGTGGCCAGCGGACAAGCTCACGCCGATGCAGGGAAATGGCCCGAGGCTCGCGAAGATTATGGCAACGCCGTGCAAATGCAACCCAGTTATTACTTGCCCTGGGTCCAGCGGGCTCAGTTCTTTACGCGATTGAAACTGTGGGACGAGGCCGCCGCGGATTACGAGCATGCGTTAAGCCTCGGGGCGCCGACCGACTCGCCACAATGGTGGGGCGTTCCCGCGCTGTTTCAATTGACGGGTGACCAGCAGGCCTATAACAAATGGGTGACGCAAAATTACGAACGCACTCAGCAAGACACTCAAACGCCTCAGTGGTGGACGTTGCGGGGCATGGTGATTTCAGCAGATTCGACGTCAGCAATCCAGTTCGAGCAATTTGCCAATGACGCGGAACGTTGGTTGGACGCACAACCCGCTCGGCCCTCCCATCGTAGCGGCGGAGGACCGCCGCGTGATCGGCGACCCCCGCGAAACACGCCACTGGATGATTTTGATCGAATGAGTGAGCCCTTGGATGCACCCGAGGACCATGGCTTCGGACCTCCCGGAAGACGCTCGTTTGATGATCCGGGGCTACCTCCAGATCGTTTCGCTGGTCCCCAAGGCAGCCAATTTCTGCCTCGCCAGGTCTGTTTGTACGTGACCGGGGTGACGCATTTGCGGGCAAACCATTTTGAGTTGGCGATTGAGCGGTTTCGTGAAGCAGGCGACGACCCCAATTGGCCCGGAGCCGACATTGTCCATGCACCGTTGGCGATTGCGTTGCACCGCAGTGGGCAAGCCGATGAAGCACGCGATGCGTTGCAAAAAGCGGACGATACACTTGATCGATGGTTCCGAGATCTGAAAGATCAACCGACGCGGTCCTCTCCCATTCCGTGGTTCGATTTTGTGGAGGCGATTGTTCTGCATCGTCAAGCGACGATCCTGTTGACGGGGTATGCGCCAGCTGACAATCCAGACCTACGCGAATTGCGACAAACTTCGCTTGACATGATTGCTCCGTGACATTCAATCCTGCGAAACGACCCTGATGACTAGGGAGCAAGGGTTCCCAGCAGATGTCTGAATGTTACTCGGGGAGAAGCGTCATGTCAGTGCGATTCAAATCAAAAATGTCACGGGCTGTGATTCCATTGGTTATTGTGACAGCAGCGTGCGGGTGCAGCGATGTGCAAGCACAATGCTCGGGCGGCCGAGGAGGCGGTGGCGGACCCGCGAGCGGTAATGTCGCGACGGTTTCGCCGCTCAGTGGGATACCACTTGATTCGATTGCCGCGATCCAATCGGTCGCCGCACAGCGGCAAATGTACCAAATGCGGATGCAATGGGACCAATTGCAACAGCAACAGCGGATGTTGGCAATGCAACAACAAGCCTATCAGCAACAGCTCTACCAGCAACAACAGCAAACGCGAATCGAAAGCGAACATGCGTTGTTGGCCAAACGGCAAGAACGTGCCGAACAGAAACGGGCAAAACGAGCCGAGCGGCTCGCTGCCCGTGTTGCAGAGCGTCAAAGTACGACGTTGGCAGCGAAACAGGAACAATCCGCTCCGTTCGATACCACTCAGTTCGCCTCGACCTATTGAGTCCGTGGGAACGGTAGGTCGTATCGACGGCAACTTGGTTCGCGGGCGTCAGCTTAGTTCGCAGGCGTCAGCTTGAAATTGCGAAACAGCATTTTCTGGTGCACGTTCGCGTGCAGCTGGAGCCCGATTTTACCTTTTTCCGGAAACCGGATTGCGGTGTAATCGACAAACGGGGCGTCGTTCAGGAACGTTTGGATACGTTTGCCGTCGACCACCATTCGCAACGTATTCCACTCGCCCGGTTTGTGAACGGTTTTGACTTTGTCCGATTTTGCAGGATACGAACCTTGCTTATCCACAGGCGCGTAGATGCACGCGGTGAGGTCGACTTTCAACGACCGTGAAATTCCGATTTGAACTTGGTGCGAATCACCATGCAGAAAGACGCCCGAATCGTAATCGGGAGAATCGGTCTTGAATTCGACGGACAATTCAAAGTCGGTGTAGTCGTTGTCGGTCCACAAAACCGATCCTTTTTCGTCAGGATTGTCACCGATGATCATCCCGTCGGTGACGGTCCAGTGGGACGCAAATTCCTTTGGCTTGGTATGCCAACCCGTCAAAGTTTTGCCGTCAAACAGGACTGCGTTTTTGGACGAATCGGCGGCCACGCGGTCTTCCGCGGGCAACAGGTTCGCGGTCGCAAACAGGCACAGTGAAATCGTTAAAGCAAGTCGTTTCATGTTTACTTCTAAAAAAGGAAGGAAGGGAGGGGGGGAGAGGGTAATGAGGTGCAACATTTCGTAGCGAAAACTCGTCAAGAGTTTCGGAGGGCATACGTCAAGGAACGAAAGTCACTCGCGACTTCCGCGACGCTAAATTTGAACAAACCCTACAAAAAAAATGCTGGTCAGCGATGGGCAGAGGGGCGAGGCAGGGATGTGGACTCAGCGTAGGCAGGATCAAAACAACATCATCGATTCACGAACCGACGATCGAATACAGACCGCCGCCTTCGCGTTTCAGTTTTCCTTGATTGGCCAATTCTTGCCAAACCGATTTGGGGTACGAGTCGGGTGGCGTGATCGCGGCAACACCCGAGGATTGGCCTGACGACATCGGGCCGTAACCGAGTCGCGACTCATCGTCCAAGCGAGTCAGCTTCAAGCGTTTTCGAAACGCCTTCATCGCCAATCGCAATTCTTCTTTCGATGGGCCTACGGGCTCGGGGGGCACGGCGGACTCGGGGGGAACAGCGGACTCGGGGGGAACAGCGTCTGGGCTAGCAGGTTCTTCGGAATCAGTCATAAAATGGCTTCGCAGTGGGTTCGTTTAACGGTTTGGCGTCGAAATCGATTATCATAATCGGTAGTACGGATGATCGTGATCCCCATTGTCTACCACCGACTTTCACGCATCAACCTTTTGACGCTCCGCCATCACGAAACTAAACGAGAAATCTTGCTACCCTGGGCATGCTTGTTCTCGCTAAAACATGACTGAGAAACGGCCGCTGGATCCTTGACCCCGCCCGGGTTTCAACGCTTGCCAGCGTCGGAAGGCCAGCGTCAGAAGGCCAGCGTCAGAATGATTGTTCGATACGCCCCTGTGACTCCTTCTCGCTTCATGGTCTTTCGTGTCGTTCTATCCGCAATGTTTGACTCGTGCTGGCCAACCCGATTCGATCCATTTCCTCCTTGTCTAAAGAAACACGCTGCTATGAAGTCACTGGTACCTTTGCTATTTGCCTGGCTGATCGTTCCGCAAACGCTGTCGGCCGCTGCCGAAAAGCCCAATGTGATCGTGATCTATACGGATGACCAAGGGTTCGGGGATGCAAGTTGTTTGAACCCGGATGCGAAGTTCCAGACGCCCAATTTAGATCGGCTTGCTGCCGAAGGGATCGCGTTCACCAACGGGCATAGCTCGGATTCGGTTTGCACCCCATCGCGATACGGATTGTTGACGGGCCGCTACTCATGGCGAACGACTCTGAAAAAAAGCGTGATGGTCGCCGAAGGCAAATGTTTGATTGACGATTCCCGCATGACGCTGGCCTCGTTGCTCCGTGACAACGGCTACCACACCGCGATGGTGGGCAAATGGCATCTGGGGATGGATTTTCCCGGATCGAGTTATCGCGACCGCGACTGGACAAAACCAGTGAAAGATATGCCGCTGGACAAGGGGTTCGACTATTTCTATGGCGTTCCCGCGTCGCTGAACTACGGCGTCTTGGCGTGGTTCGAAGGGCGTTATGCCAAAGTGCCACCGACCAAGTTTACAGCAAAGAAGCCCAACGATCGGCACGTCGATTATCGCATCATGCCGCCTTACCAAGATACGCCCGAGGAAACCGCCAAGGTGGTCGGAACCAGGGGGATGGAGGTGGCTCCCGATTTCGTCGACAACCAATGTTTGACCCGGTTCACGGACAAAGCGATTCAGTGGATGGAGGGCAAGGCGAGCGATGCGAAATCAGGCAAACCGTTTTTCGTTTACCTGCCCTACACCTCGCCGCACTACCCTGTGTGCCCGTTGCCTGAATTCCACGGGCAAGGCAACGCAGGCGGCTATGGCGAATTTGTGATCGAAACGGACTACCACGTCGGTCGTATCTTGAAGTTTCTCGAGCAATCCGGTCTCGATCAAAACACCATGATTGTCTACAGCAGTGACAATGGTCCGGAAACGTCGTGGAAACGACGGATCAAAGAGTTCGATCACGACAGCAGTTCGATCTATCGAGGCGGCAAACGCGATATCTACGAAGGCGGCCATCGCGTCCCCTTTTTCGTGCGTTGGCCAAACGGGATTACCGAGCCTGGTCGCCGCTGTGACGCACTGGTGGGACAATTGGACGTGTTGGCAACGTTGGCCGAGATTCTGGACGTCGAGCTTCCCGAAAACGCGGGCGAAGACAGCCAAAGTTTTGCAGCGGTGCTGGTCGATCCGGATGCAAAGCACGAACGATTACCGCTGATCAACCACAGCATTGGGGGGCGTTTCTCGGTCACCGAGGGAACATGGAAATTGGTGCTGCCGCACGACAAAGCCAAATACGAATTATACGACTTGGCCAAAGACCCGGCGGAAGCATCGAATGTCATCGCGCTGCATCCCGAGATCGCCGACTCGCTACAAAAAAAACTTACCGACATTGTCTTGAATGGTCGCACCACCCCAGGCGAGGCCCAATCAAATGACACCGGTTATTGGCGCGATTTGACGTGGATCAAAGCCTCCGAATACGATGCCCGGCAATAATCCGGTCCAAGCCGCGTAAATTGACTCGTGTTCATCCATGAAAAAACTCGTTCCGTAGCGGAACTTCTCAACGGCTTGTCGATTTACTGAGCCGCTCGCGCGTCAGCGGCCGGGTCCCACGCAAGACCCGGTGCCTTACGACCCACGGCTCACCGTTGCGATTTGCATTTGGATCAAATCAACAAGCCGTCAAAAGTTTCGTCAAACGCAATCCGATTTCGACGACTCCAGACCACCGAAAGTCTTGGCGACTTTCGCCACGGATTACTCCCACTCAAACAAAAAAACACTCCATGAAGGCGGCATCGATCCATGAGCTGAAAAAGGCGCTCGCGAACCTCGACCGCGACGAACTACTCGATGCATGCGTCCGTCTGGCAAAATACAAGGTCGATAACAAAGAATTGTTGACTTACCTGCTGATGCATGCGGATGACGAACAAGGGTACGCGGATGCCGTCTGCGACGAGATCGATCAACAGCTCCCCACGGCTCATACCATTCATAAAAAGACGATGCGAAAGATCGTGCGTTGGATGGACAAGTACATTCGCTACTCCGGCAACAGAGAAACCGAACTGCGAATTCGAATCCACTTTTGTCGGCAATTTGTCGAGCGGAAAATCCGCTTCCGCAGTTGCAAAGTCAGTGCAAATATGTACGCGACCCAGTTAAAGAAGATCGAAAAAGCGATGGAGAAACTGCATCCCGATTTGCAGTTCGATTTTCGCTATCAGATGCAAGGACTCGACACCTATCCGAGTTGAGGAGCCTGCGGATTTCGGTAGCCATTTCGGCCCGTGCTGTGACGGATTTCGTAGCGGAACTCGTCAAGCGTTTCGGGGGGGCTCGATCGTGGATCGAAAGTCTTGACGACTTCCGCGGACGCCGAGAAGTCACGATCCAACACGATGGCGACGATTCAGGTGCATTTCGTCGGTTTGACTCAAGAGTCGTAGGTCCTTATTCCGATCATAGACGCTATTTGTCGTCGTCTTTTTTTCGGATTCGCAGCGATGGAAATTTCGGATTCAACCACGGGCTATCGCACGCTGCAGCAAAGACGCTCGGATGCGGAACACAGTCTGCAAAACGTGTTCAGTGAAGTCTTGGCCGGGGCCGGACATGCGGGCTATGCTTCGGCCGAACCGCTCGAATCCGACGAACCGCTTCAAACACAGATCCAGGAATCGTGGGACGGATGGTTCCAGCTCGAGTTGCAAGGCCGCTACCGCACGACCGAAGCACCGCGTGAACTTGGAAAACAGTACGGCGATCTCATTCAAAATGCCTATAAAAATGGCGGGTACGTCGCTCCTAAAGCGTATTTGTCGTCGCTGTCTAAAGACCAGATGGCCGTGGTTCAAGGCATCCATCATCTGGCCAATCCGATCCAAGTCGATACGTTGAGCGAAGAAGGGGCGATGAATTTGCTGATTCCGCCCGCAGCTCAGGTCGATATGAATCGCGATGGTCTCACGCAGTCCGGTGCCGCTTGGGGGCTGCGGTTTCCCGACAGCACCACCCCCAAACCAGTCGCGGAAGCTTTCGAAGCTGCGACCGAAGGGATGGACTGGGGCGAACGAAGTCTCTACGAATTGCAGATGAAATTGCCAACGCTGCTGGCAAATTTTCACGTCGACGAATCCGGGGCCTTTGCCTACCAAGTCGAACCCGGCGACCCGCGTTTCGTCAATCCAATGGCGGACCCAGAGTACTCGTACGTCGACTACGCTGACAGCTATCTAAGCTATCTCGAAGCGTTCAAATCCCGTATCGATCCGATCCAGTATGCCAAAGGCAAAGCGTTCTGGACCGACTTTCAAAACGAATTGATCGCCAACGGGGCTTCGTAGCAAAGACAGCCTCGTAGCAAAAACAGCCTCGTCGCAAAAAGCAACGTCGCAAAAAGCAACGTCGCAAAAAGCAACGTCGCAAAAAGCAACGTTGTGGACGATTGGGGGCTACGGCGATTCTGACGTCGCGTTTGCCAGGACCACGACCGACCGTCCCGCGACCTTGTAGGCTGCTTGCTGGATTGTCTTGTCCGGAGACGCGGTAAAATCGTCCGGACTTGGACGCGACGTATCGACGATGCGGAACCATGATCCCGGCGTCCCTGCTTGGATTCCGAATTCGATCGGTTCATCGCCGGCGTTGATCATAACGTAGAGATCGCAGTCGTTTTGCGATGCTCCGTGTAAAGCGTAGGCGAGTTGTTTGCATGACGTCGAGAAGTCAACGTGGTGGCCGCTGCCGTACCATTTCACATCGTCACGCCAAAACCGTGAGCGGCTGATCGATGGATGCGACTTGCGAAAGTCGATCATCTGTTTAACGAATCGAAAGATATCGCGGTGCTCTCGCAAACGGTCCCAAGCGAGCCAGCTTGTTTCGTTATCTTGATTGTACGGATTGTTATTGCCACCCTGAGTTTGTAGAAACTCGTCGCCCATGCGGAACATCGGCGTTCCGTTAGACAACATCAACAAACTGATAAAGTTCTTGATTTGCTGTTTGCGAAGACGGACGATTTCAGCCGGCACCCCGTCGTCTCCTTCCCAACCGCTGTCCCAGCTCGCTTCCTGGCTGCCGTCGGTGTTGTTGTGTCCGTTGGCCCAATTGCGTTTTTGGTTATACGAGACAAGATCGTACAGCGTGGATCCGTCATGGGATGTGATGTAGTTGACGCTTAGCGGCGGTTGATACGCGTGCATCCGATCATCCGGGAACAGATCCGCACTGCCGTACAGCCGCGTCATCAGATCACCCACCATCCCATCATCACCGCGAACGAACCGTTGCAGTGTGTCTCGGTAGTGTGCGTTCCACTGCATCCATCGCTGGCCCGGGAATTTTCGACCGAGCTGGAATTCCCCTCCCGCGTCCCATGGTTCGGCGATCAAACGATTGTTGGTGAGATCAGCGTTCGTACCAATTTCGCTAATGATCGGCGGGTCATCCAAATTGATCGATCCGTCAGAGTTGCGAGTGAAGATCGAGGCCAGGTCGAAACGAAATCCATCAACCCGCATTTCCGAATCCCAAAACCGCAGACTGTCGATGATATGTCGGCGGACGGCTCGGTTTGCGGTATGCAGTGTGTTGCCGGTGCCGCTGTAATTGGCAAACGGTGCGTCGGGGTCACCCGTCATGACATAAGCCGAACTGCTGTCGATCCCTTTGAAACTATACGTCGGTCCCCGCAGGTCGCCTTCGCAGGTGTGGTTATAGACGACGTCCAAGATGACCTCGATGTCCGCCGCGTGCAGTGCCTTGACCATCGTTCGGAATTCGTGCTGTTGTGGACACGCTCCCGGTGCGGTCGCGTAAGCATGATGCGGCGAATAAAAGTTCATCGGCATGTAACCCCAATAATTGCCATCATCGGGATCAAACTGAAAGATCGGCATCAGTTCGACGGCGGTGATGCCCAATTCGACGAGGTACGGGATTTTATCGACGACGCCCAGAAAGGTTCCGCGATGCAGGTCCGGAACACCCGAATCGGGATGCTGTGTAAACCCTTTGACGTGCAGTTCATAGATCACCAGATCGTTGCCATGGCGAGGTTGTCGATCGTCCTGCCAATCAAAACCACACAACCGGTCGGGCAGTACCCCCAGCGGTGCTTGGCCCGCATTGGACCCAGGACGCCGTGCCGCATCACGGCTGAAGTCATCCGGGAAATAAACGCTTTGAGCACACGGATCGAGTAGGACTTTTTCGAAGTCAAAGCTATGCCAATCGTAACCGGGTTGCGGCGGCGGACCGTCCACGCGATAGGCGTAGTAGATTGCGTCGGCGGCATCCGACTTGCTGACTCGGCAATGCCAGACCGGGCCCGATTTGTTCTTCAAATAGTCCAGCGTGTATTCGAACACAGGGTGAACGACGTCGCTCGCCGAGAATAAAAGTAACCGCACTGTCTCGGCATGTTTCGAATACAGCGAGAAGTTGAACGCCGCGTTATCGTCGAGCCACGTTGCGCCCAACGGGTAAGGCGTGCCCTCGATCTTTTCCCAAGTATTCATCGTCGTTGGTCATTTCAGCGTCACGAAACTCGCTGTGAGTATTTGAAGGGTTGTGATTGCGATACGTCTCGTCGCTACGGCTGAGGGCTCCATTTCCAGTCACGGATTTCGGGCATGTCTTGGCCGTGTCGACAGATATATTGCTTGTGTTGCACCAGTTTCTCGGCCAGTTTTTGTTTCAGCATAGCCCCCTTTTTACCGGTTTGGGGCAACCGGTCGATGGTGTCCATGACAAGATCGAATCGGTCCAAGTTGTTCATCACCGTCATATCAAACGGAGTCGTAATCGTGCCTTCTTCCTTGTAACCACGAACATGAAATTGGTCGTGGTTGGTGCGGCGATAGGTTAATCGGTGAATCAACCACGGATACGCATGAAACGCAAAGATCACCGGTTTTGTCGTGGTAAACAACGCATCGAAATCGGCATCGCTTAGTCCATGCGGATGCTCGGATTCGGGTTGCAGCTTCATCAAGTCGACGACGTTGACGACGCGAATTTTCAGCTCGGGCAAATGTTCACGCATGATCGATACCGCCGCCAACGTTTCCAGCGTCGGCACATCTCCGGCACAAGCCATCACGACATCGGGATCGCCACCATCATCGTTGCTCGCCCATTGCCAGATGCTGATGCCTGCGGCACAGTGTTTCTCTGCCGCTTCAATCGTCAACCACTGCGGCGCGGGATGTTTGCCCGCGATCACGACATTGACGTAGTGACGACTTCGCAAACAGTGATCCATGACCGACAGCAAACAATTCGCATCTGGCGGCAAATACACTCGCACGACCTCCGCTTTCTTATTCACCACGTGATCGATGAAGCCGGGGTCTTGGTGTGTGAATCCGTTGTGGTCCTGCCGCCACACATGCGAAGCAAGCAAGTAGTTCAGCGATGCAATCTTGTGTCGCCACGGCAGATGGTTTGTGACCTTCAACCATTTGGCATGTTGATTGAACATCGAATCGACGATGTGGATAAACGCTTCGTAGCAATTGAACAATCCATGACGTCCCGTCAATAGGTAGCCTTCGAGCCAGCCTTCGCATTGATGTTCGCTCAGCATTTCCATCACGCGACCGGTGGGCGCGAGCGACTCGTCGCCGGGCACCGTTCTGGCATCCCATTGACGATTCGTGACATTTAGGACCGCTTCCAAACCGTTGGATACGGTTTCGTCGGGGCCAAACACGCGAAAGTTTTTTTGCGTATCATTCAATTCGACGACGTCACGAATGAAACGGCCCAATTCATGAGTGTCGCCAATGCCCATGATGCCCGGTTGCGGCACATGGACTGCGTAATCGCGATAATTCGGCAGTTTCAAATCACGCAGTAGTTTGCCACCGTTGGCATGCGGGTTCGCTCCCATACGGCGATCTCCGATCGGAGCAAGTTCGGCGATTTCAGGCTTCAGTCGGCCATTCTCGTCGAACAATTCCTCGGGCCGATAGCTTCGCAACCATGCTTCGAGTTGCTGCAAGTGTTCGGGGTGCTTCGCGAGCTCGCGAAGCGGAACTTGGTGAGCATGAAACGTCCCCTCATTCGGCACGCCGTCGATCACCTTCGGTCCCGTCCATCCCTTGGGTGATTTCAAGACGATCATCGGCCAACGAGGACGCGTTAAATCTCCGTTGACTCGGGCGTTGTGCTGGATGCCTTTGATCTGCTCGACCACGATGTCCATCGTCGCGGCCATCGCTTCGTGCATCGATTTCGGGTCGTCGCCTTCGACAAAGTACGGCGTCCAACCATAACCACGAAACAGCTGCTCGAGTTCCTCGTGCTCAATCCGAGCCAGGATGGTAGGGTTAGCGATCTTGTAACCGTTCAGATGCAAGATCGGCAGCACCACGCCGTCCGTCGCTGGATCGAGGAATTTGTTCGAGTGCCATGCCGTCGCCAGTGGTCCCGTTTCGGCTTCGCCATCACCGACAACGCAGGCGACGATCAGATCGGGATTGTCAAACACCGCGCCAAACGAGTGGCTTAGCGAATAGCCCAACTCGCCTCCTTCGTGAATCGAACCGGGACACTCAGGCGAAGCATGGCTGGGGATACCGCCGGGGAACGAGAATTGGATAAATAGCTTTCGCAGACCCTCTTCGTCCAGGCTGATCTCGGGATAGATTTCGCTGTACGTGCCTTCGAGGTACGTGTTGGCGACGACCGAGGGACCGCCATGACCCGGACCCGAAACGTAGATCATGTCGAGATCGTATTGTTTAATCACTCGGTTTAGATGAGCGTAAATGAAGTTCTGACCCGGCGTGGTTCCCCAGTGACCAAGTAACATGTTTTTGACGTCCGATAGCTGCAGCGGCCGCTTGAGCAGTGGATTGTCGTACAGATAGATTTGCCCCACCGACAAATAGTTGGCCGCCCGCCAATAGGCGTCGATGGTTTGCAGCAGTTCAGGGGAGAGGGGTGGCGAGGAGGTGAGCGTTGTCATTGTTGGACTCCTGAGGGTTTGATCGACTGGGTTTGATCGACTGGGCCGGCAGTGATGAGTGAAATCGTGGTGAGTAAGTTGCGTGGTAGCGAAAGTCGCAGAGACTTTCGGGAACCGCCGTGAATGTGTGATGCGAATGGACGTCGTCAGCTGTGACGCTGCCAAAGTTGGTGGCGTTGAGCTAACGGCGTGTGGCTGGTCGGAACTCTTGGCGAGTTTTGCTACGGTGCTATTTGCTACGGTGCTATTTGCTACGGTGGTTTTGTTTCATCGTTGCCACCGGATCAGATCCAGTTCCAGTGGCACCGCGACGCTGGCGTGCTTCGGCACGATCCGTGGCGTGAAATCGGATGCGGAGCGAGTGGTAGCGACAGTAGTGCTGTACGTCGCCCAGTTTTCGGCGGCGTCCACGGGCGGCTCGGTTCGCAACATTTCCTGACGAACCGCGTCTTCGCCGTCCAGCGGGTCGGCATACCACTCCACTCGCACGAAACTCGGATCGAGTCCGTCGAGGTAGACGTCGACTTCAACCGTGTGCTCGTTTTCACTCGACTGCAATCTCACCTCACCAAATTTCAGCGATGCCCACTTCTCACGAAGCGAATGTTCCCAGTTGACAATGCTGGTGCCGCCCGCGCCATTGTACGCGGCGCGGTGGCGGTACGCGGTGGCGGCGGGAATATAGTGTTGCTGTGTGTACTCACGCACCGTGCGAACGGCTGAGAATTGCGGAGTCAATTGCGACATGCTCGCTCGCATGCGGGCCAGCCATTGATTGGGGATGCCTTGTTCATTTCGAGTGTAGAATTCGGGAACAACCTCGTTTTCAAGCACGCTGTAAAGCTGTTCGGCTTCGACCGCATCCCAAGCGGGATCGTCGCCATGTTCGTTGCCATCACCGATCGCCCAGCCCACTTCGGGCGTGTAGGCTTCGGCCCACCAACCGTCTAGCTCGGATAGATTGATGCCACCATTGACCAGCACCTTCATGCCGCTGGTTCCACTCGCTTCCCAAGGCCGCCGCGGAGTGTTGATCCAAACGTCGGCGCCTTGCACCAATTGTTCGGCCAGTAGCATGTCATAGTCGCTGATAAAGATCACGTGTTGACGTGCGATGGGGTGCCGGATGAAATCGATCCATTGACGAATCAGATCCTGGCCGGCATGGTCCGCTGGATGCGCCTTGCCAGCGATCACGAGTTGGACCGGTCGCTCAGGATTCGATAACAATCGCAGCAACCGATCGGGATCATGCAGCAACAAATTCGGCCGTTTGTAGGTCGCAAAGCGGCGTGCAAAACCGAGCGTCAACAGGTTCGGATCAAACAGATGTTTGGCCGCTTCGACTTCCTCGGGGGATGAACCTGCACTCGCCAATTGACGCGACAATCGTTTGCGGGCGTAGTCAACCAATCGGTGAGTGGCATCGACGCGAAACTGCCAGAGTTTCTCGTCCGAGACGCGGCAAATGTCGCACTCTAGCGTTTCGCTTGTTCCTAACCAGCGGTCTTTGCCACACATCTGGGTCCAAACCTTATCCGCCGCAGCCGAATCCCAACTCGGCATGTGGACGCCATTGGTCACGTGTCCCACCGGCACTTCGTCGGTGGGCCACTGCGGAAACAACGGTTCAAAGATGCGGCGACTGACTTGGCCGTGCAAACGACTGACGCCATTGACGCTGCCGCTTCCCCGGATCGCCAAAAGCGCCATGTTAAAGGGTTCCGATTCATCACTTGGGTTCAACCGACCGAGTGCCATCAAGTCGTGCACCGTTATCCCCAGTTTCTGTTCGGCATAGCGGCGCAGATGTTGTTCGATCATCGCAGGTGCAAAACGGTCGAAACCTGCAGCCACCGCCGTATGCGTTGTGAACAAATTTCCTGCACGCGTGACCGCCAACGCGACTTCGAACGGTTGCCCTGATGCATCCATAAATTGCAGAGCTCGTTCCAGAACCGCAAACGCGGCGTGCCCTTCGTTCAAGTGACAAACTTCGGGAGTGATCCCGAGCGTGGAAAGCAACCGCCAACCCCCAATCCCCAGAATCAGTTCTTGTCGCAAACGCAGCTCGTGTCCGCCGCCATACAACTCGCTGGTGATGCCGCGATGCGCCGGGAAATTTGCTGCGTCATTACTGTCCAGCAGATACAGCTTCACACGTCCAACTTGAACCTGCCACGCACGCAGCCAAACCGAGTAACCGGGCAGTTCGATCTTTAGACGAAGCCATTCACCGTCGGCGTCCCGCAGTGGCCGGATCGGCAGTTGGCCAGGATCGTTGTAGGGGTACAACGCCTGCTGGCGTCCAGCATTGTCGATGGATTGGCGAAAATAGCCTTGTTGATACAGCAGTCCCACGCCAACGACCGGCACACCCAGATCGCTGGCCGCTTTAAGTTGATCGCCGGCGACGTTACCGAGGCCGCCCGAATAGATAGGCAACGCCTCGCTGAGCATGAATTCCATGCTGAAGTAGGCGGCGCACGTCAGCGGTGGTGATTCCGAATGCGTTTGCTGAAACCAAGCAGGCTGCTCCGCCGTTTGCCGGCGCATCTCGGCCAACTGATCGACCTTCTGCCGAAACGCCGCATCCCCCAGGACGTGTTCGATTCGTTGACGCGAAACCGTTTGCAGCACTACCCACGGGTTTTGAGTGATCTCCCAAAGTTCCGCGTCCAATCGACGCCAAACTTCGTCGGTCGCGTGGTTCCACGAGGACCGAAGGTCTAACGCTAGTTCGGCTAGCGATTCGAAGCCGTCGATCTCGATTGGAAACAGATCATAGATCGGGTGCACATGTCGCGGATTGTCGCTCATTGTTCTTCCGCCAGTTGCAGGCGATCTTGCTCAGCGAGTTTTCGCATGACATGCTTTTCCATGATATCGATTTGCAAGCCGTTGGCATGAGCAATGGCGGGCACCGTAGCGGGCATTTCATCCTCCTGTATTCATCGTGTCGAAAGGACGCCCGGAGAATCGATAAAAACGACTGTCGAGATCCGCTGCCGCCAAGCGAAGCATTATTGGTGCCAAACCACTGTGACAAATCGTCATCTCAAAAACGACGTAATCCGTTGATCGCACAGGTGCCCATCGACTGAATTCCGAAATCGAGGCGTTAATCGCACACCGCCATCGCCCGTATTTGCACAGTCGAGCACCACTGCACGCCCGTAGCGAAAGTCGCCAAGACCTTTGGCAAGAACGCATCAGCCAACGGCCCGCAAGCGAGTGTCCCACCTCATGTAATCGTGGCATCGTAGGCCTTGATGAGGAGAGTCAACGACAGAGGACCGTTCGGAGTGAAGCTACGCGCTTCCAGCGATCATCGACCTGCGATGACGCTGCTGATTGAGTCGACAGAAAGATTGGTGCGACAGAAAAATTGGGTGAGTTAGACTGGGCGGTTTTATTCTTTGTGTCGCACCAATGTTTCTGTTGTTAATTGCGGCCTGAGCTGATGGAATAGTCGTGGCGCTGTATGCCTTGGTGACAAGAGACAACGGCAGAGGACCGTTCGGAGTCAGTTTACGGCTTCCCGCGATCATCGGACTGCGATGCCTCTGCGGTTGGATAGACAGAAAGAATGGTGCGACAGAAAAATTGGGTGAGTTAGACTGGGTGTTTTTAATCTTTCTGTCGCACCAATGTTTCTGTCCTCAATTGCGGTCTGAGCTCACGGAATAATCGTGGCAGCGTATGCCTTGATGACGAGAGTCGACGGCAGAGGACCGTTCGGAGTGAATCTGTCCGCTTTCCGCGATCATCGGCTTGCGATGCCTCTGCTGATTGAGTCGACAGAAAGATTGGTGCGACAGAAAAATTCTGCGAGGCAGACTGGTGTTTTTAATCTTTTCTGTCGCATCAATATTTCTGTCGTTAACTGCGGCCTGAGCTCACGGAATAATCGTGGCATCGTATGCCTTGATGACGAGAGTCGACGGCAGAGGACCATTCGGAGTGAATCTGCTGACTTCCCGCGACACTCGGCCTTCGATGCCTCTGCGGTTGAGTAGACAGAAAGATTGGTGCGACAGAAAAATTGGGCGAGGGAGACTGGGCTTTTTTAATCTTTCTGTCGCACCAATGTTTCTGTCTTCATCTGCGGACTGAACCGAAGCAGTAGGCTGAGGTCTCGAACCTGCCGGTTTTCAGCCTTCGAAACTTTTGAAGCCCAGCCTTCCCCATTTTCTAACCTCGCATCTTTTACCTTCGTTTGATTGCTCCGGCGATTTCAGCGGCCGCTACTTGAACACGCGGCCGTGGCGGGGGAATTGGTGACGGCTCAGTGCCGCGAAATCGCCCTGCTCGTCGAAGAACATATGATGGGTGATGGTAAGCGTCTCCGGTGCGATCTCAATTAAGTTGAATGAGTTCTTCTCGCGTTCACGCCCTCGGCCACGTCGCGATGTCGTCGTGCCGCACTGGACGATCACAATGCCTCGGTCACGATGGTTCCCCGAATAGAAGTCGAGCGAGTTGCCGATGTAGGCACGATGCAGGTGGCCGCCTAGGATCAGTTCGACGCCTTGATCGACGAACTGATTGATCGCCCGTTTTGCCTTGGGCATCGCGTTGTCTCGAAGGTTGTCCGGTGCGGGAGCAAAATGATGATGCGCGACCAAAATCTTGCAAAGCTCTGGCGAGGCGGCCCCGAAGACACGTCCGGAATGTTCGAGCTGCGACGGTACAATGCGGCCATTGGAAATCGCCCGTCGAGGCGACGTTGAATCGAGCCCAACGATGATCGCCTCGTCCATCGTCAATACCGGGGCGAGATCATCCGTGATAATTTCTCGGTACAAACCCAGCGGATCAGTCAGTCGCTCTTTCACTCGGTACAACGGCACGTCGTGATTGCCAGGAATTACCAGCATGGGACACTTCGGCAACTGGTCCAGAAATTCACGAGCGGCAACAAACTGTTCGCGTTTGGCTCGCTGAGTCAAGTCGCCACTGACGACGATTGCGTCGGGATTCAACTTGGGAGCTAACTCAATCATCGCCTGCCCCACGCGAGGCAGGTAGGGCGGCCCAAAATGGAGGTCGGAAATGTGCAGGATCTTCATGTCACTTGCTCAAGTTGTAACGGTCCTCGGAGGCGGATTGCGAAACGGTGTCGCAATTCAGTGCGGATTGCGATCGCGACCATGATTCGTCTGGAGTCGATTTCCGTGCACAACTCATACCAACATTGGACCTGAAAATCAGGGGAAAACGAATCAACGTAGCGCTGTCGTAGGGGCGAACCCGGTGGGGCACCGAATTTTGATGGCAAATGGCATGAATGTTGCCCTGGTTGGCCTGTTCCAATCGGTTGGTGACGACGGCGATAATCGATTGTCTCTGTTTAGGATCGACCGTTCCACGAGGGAGGATGGATGATGAAACGCGAAGACCAAATGAAATCGTTGGCCAAAAAGCTGGTGCAGCGGCGCTCGGAGCTACTCGAATTGCTCGATGGCGAGTTATCGCAGCTTCACAATTCGGATGATGCCGTGGCAGGTGATCTTGCCGATGCTGCGGTGGAATTGGATTACGCCACGGTGAATTCAACGTTAGCGGAAGCCGAAAGCGAAGAGTTGGCCGCGATCCAAGCGGCCTTGTTGCGTGTGAAAGAGGGGACGTACGGGCGGTGCGTCGAATGTTCGAAAAACATCCCGGTTGATCGGTTACGTAATGTCCCCTTTGCCGACAAGTGCGTGCCGTGCCAAGAAGCCAAGGAATCGCTAGAGAACTCGATTCGTTTGTCCAACAACTCCACCGGACAGAACCAGCGAGCGTCGCGTTCCACGTCGTCTCGTCGGTAGAGGTCACACTCGATGCATTGGCGTCTGTCCTTCGTCGTTGTTCTGCTGGTGATCGCCGTGATCGGATGGTTTGCATTCGGCGATAAGGTGTCGTTGGATCCGATTCTAGAACAAGAGGACGAACTGCGTGGCTACGTTCAACACCACCCGTTTTGGTCTCCGCTGTCCGGCTTCGTTATCTATCTAGCCCTATCGTTGGTCCCTGGCACGCCCGGTAAATCGATCATTTACGGTTGGTTGTTTGGATTTTGGATGGCTTTGGTGATCTCGAGCTCTGCATTAACGATCGCTGCTGTCATCAGTTTTCTCGTCGTGCGGTATTTGCTTAGAGAGATGGTGAAGGGAAAGTTGTCGAAGATCGTTGCAGCGATCGACCGAGCGGTGTCTCGAAACGGAGGTAGCTACCTGCTTTCGCTTCGGCTGGTTCACGCACCGTATACGTTGGTCAATTACGCATCGGGAGCGACCGCGATTCCGGTCACCACGTTCGCTTGGACCACCTGGGTGGGAATGTTGCCAGGCACGATTGTGTTTGTGCTCGCCGGATCCCAATTACCGACGTTACGAACGATGGCCCAAGAAGGCGTGTGGAGCATCGTTGATGTGAAGTTGTTGGCACTGCTTTCGCTCTTTGCGTTATTGCCGATCGCGACGCGATGGGCACTCCGGCGATTTCCACATGGGCAGCAAGACTTGGAAGACGACTCGCTCGCTGAACGCTCGTGATTCCCTAGGTTGTTTTCAATATGCCTCCCTTTCCGATCCCACCGAACGTGCAATTCGCCGCGTTGGTTGCCGTTTCCGCACTCATGGTGGGAACCGGTGTCCGTCTGATCGCCATCCGTGGACAGTCCCCCGAGATCGCTCAATCGCGGCTTCGTAGCCTGAAGAGCTGGTGGATCGTGACTCTGGTCGTGATCACATCCGCTTTGTTGGGACGACTCGCTATGGTGGCGGTATTGGGCGTGGTCAGTGGTTTGGCGCTGCGTGAATTCGTGGCTCTGCCGCTAACGCCTGCGATGCCACGATCGGTGCCCCGATCGATGTATGGATTGATTGTGATCAGCTACGTTGCGGTGGCAATGAAGTGGACATCGTTCTTCGTCATCGCGGTTCCATTATTATCGATTGCGATTCCCTCCTTGGTGTTGATTGTCTCAGGCCAAGTCGACTCTTTCCTTCGTCACATCGGACGAATTACCTTTGTTGTCATGGTCACCACCTACGCGATTGGACACGTTGCGCTATTGGTCACGTTGCCCGAATCGACAAACCCCGCGTCGACAAACCCCGAATCGACAAACCCCGCGTCGGGAACCGCGGGATTGTTTCTGTTTTTAATTGCTGTCACCGAAATGAATGACATAGCCCAAGCCATGGTGGGACGCCGATTCGGACGCCGGAAACTGACTCCGGTCTCACCCAAAAAGACTTGGGAGGGCTTTTTGGGCGGAATGGTTATCACCTCGCTGATTGCGACGTTATTGGGGCACTGGTTAGTCGCGATGACGCTACTGCAATCTTTCATTGCCGGAATACTGATATCGATCGCTGGCCAAATCGGCGACCTAAATATGTCTGCGGTGAAACGTGAAATCGGAGTCAAAGACAGTGGAAACCTTCTGCCGGGACAAGGCGGGATTCTCGACCGGATCGACAGTTTAACGTTCACTGCGCCGCTTTTCTTTTACTATTTTCAATGGATTACTCAATGAGTCCGACTGCAAACTCTGAAGCTGTTCCCGTTGTATCGCCGCCGGATCGCTGGGCCACCTTGCCCAATGCGCTTTGCGTGATTCGGTTCTTCGGTTCGTGGGTGATGGTGGGACTTGCCGTCGCTGGGTATCCACACTGGGTGGTCGGCATGTTTCTTTTTCTTGCAGCGACCGATTGGATGGACGGAAAGATAGCAGTCCTGCTGAACCAACGTTCCTCGATTGGTCCCAAAATAGACACCATTGCCGATGTGACGCTGTACGCATGTTTGCTTCTGTCGCTTGTCTATCTTCGCAGTGAAGTGCTGCTACAGGAATCCGTTTGGATTGGATTGGCGGTGCTCAGTTACGCCGGTTCGTGTGCCTTCGGTCTGAAGAAATTTGGGCGATTTCCGAGTTATCACACACGAGCGGCAAAAACGTGCTGGTTCTTGATGGTCGTAGGCGTCATCGCGTTGTTTCTGGAATGGTCTCCGTGGCCGATACGGATCGCCATGATCGGAGTGACGCTAACGAACGTTGAAGCAATGATGATCACCGCAACATTAACCCAGCCTCAATCTGACGTTCGCTCGCTGTGGCAAGCACGCCGTCAGGCGAATCGACCTGCGGCGTAAACGGAGTGTCCAGCTCGCGAACGACCCATCGCATCTCGCACGGATTCGATGAGTGCGAACCTCGCATCGCGAGTCGTTAGAAAATTGTATCAACGCAATCAGTTGGTCAAAGGCGGATTTCGTTTGAATGGCAGCACCGTTCAGCTCAGCGAGATTACTTGCCCGCTGCTGATGTGGATTGCCGACCGATCGACCAATCGATAGCCTGCGGTAATGCGTCCGCGGTAATGCGTCTGTGTTAGTTCGCGATCGGGATCGATTCGCATTGCATCAACCAGTAGGGGCCATGATCGCTTTGCCCTAACTCGATGACGTTCCATCCGCGTTTCTTGTAAAACGCAAAGGCTGTTTCGTTCGCTTGGATGCACTTGAGCCGCCAAGGACGCGCCAACCAAGTGTCCAGTGACTGTAGCAGCAACGTACCACAGCCTTGATGTTGAAATCGTGAGTCGACGTACAAGTGATGTACAAAAGACTCGGGCTGCCACACCGAAATGAAACCCTGAACCCCCGTGGTTTCGTCAACAGCCACGTGCACGGTCTCGCCTTCGGAATCTGCGTCAAAAGATACATCGCTGCGGCGGACGGAATCGGGCAACCAGGCCGCCGAGGCAATCGCATCGCGATAAATGCGGTCCACTTCGATTCGATCTTGGGAATCAGCCAGTCGGATATGCATGAAGCGTTCTCGATAAGGGGAAGATCGTTCCAACGATTCTTGTTTCACTCCATTGCTATCTCATCCGTGTAGGCAACGCAAGCAGCGGCAGTTGTCATCGCACCGTATTAGGTCCGCGAGCGTCTCCCAAGGGCACGCGTCCGTGGGGCCCACATCGACAATCGGGTGGGCCTCGTCACGTCGGCGACTCACATTGGCATGCCCTCGGTGTCTATACTGAGTCAAACCGTAACGATCTTTTGTCGAATCTAACCCTCGGTGACATGATGCGATTTTTCCTACCTGTTTTAATGCTCTGTTTGATGTCGGCGGTGGTGGCTATAGGCGACGAACCGAAGTCGGAGGAAAATGGTAAATCATCCTTTGATAACGCTGCCTTCCGGTTTGATGGGGTTTGGAAGCCGAAGGGAGCAATGCTCGGAGGTGTTCTCCTTCCTCCACCTGCTCTGAAGGCAATCACACTAACGATCGACAAGGACAAGTACGAAGTCTCGGTCGAAGGAGAAGAACACTCGGACGTCGGGACGTTCACTCTTGATCCGACCACGACACCAAAACGAATGACGATCAAGAGCACCGCGGGGCCCAATAAAGGCAAGACGTTTTTCGCCATCTATGAGATTAAGAATGCGGATGCGATGCGGGTTTGTTACGATCTGTCAGGCACTGATTTTCCTAAAGAATTCAAGGCTCCCAAGGGCAGCCAAATGTATCTTGTTGGCTATCGTCGGCAGGTTCCTGATGCGGGTAGCGGCCAAATAAATTCGGCGACGAAGTCCGAGGCTCCCTAAGTGGGGCGCGGTTGTGCCATGCTTCCTGGTTACCATGCTTCCTGTTTACTATGCGTCATGGTTGCAGCGTCGACGCCACATGTACGTTAAATTTCCAGATGACTATCGATGAGCACACTCGATGCCGAGCGAACGGATTTGCCGGACGCTGATGACCTACATACTCACTCCGTTGGGACCACCGTAAAACAGTACACCGAAACGCTGCTAATCTTAGCCTCGTTTCTATCATTTGCCGCGATGACGGCCGGATGGTGGGGGAAATGGCATTATTTGCTCGATCTGGCAAGTCAATTGCGTGTGCAAGCGACGATCGTGTTACTGGTTTCGGGACTGATCTTGTGGCTGCTCGGTCGCAAACGCGTCGGCGGGGCGAGTCTATTATTTGGCGGCGGTTTGTGTCTCAGTATGCTGCCGTATTATTGGCCAACCGATCCGGTCACGGGCAAGACATACCGCTTGATGACGGCCAATGTGTTGACGCGAAACACGAACAAGGCGGCGGTATTAAAATGGATTGCGGAAACGGATCCTGACTTTGTCGTCTTACAAGAGACCAATGCGGCGTGGACGAGTGCCATGGAACGAGGGTTGCATGATCAGTATCCCTATCGCCGGCTAATGCCTCGCGACGACAACTTTGGCATCGCGATGTTCAGCAAACATCGCTGGTCGAAATGCGACGTCGTCTCGTTTTCAATGGAAACTATGTTGCCGTCGTTGGTCGCAGAGTTCTCGTTACCCAATGGCGAGCCATTGCGGCTGATCGCCACGCATCCGTTACCACCGATGCGTCATTCCACGTGGAGTGATCGCAATCGTGCGTTTTTGGGGATTGCCGATCACGCGAAACGATACGGGAGTCAGCGGATGATTGTGGCGGGCGATTTGAATTGCACGCCGTGGTCGTATTGGTTTCGGCGATTGCTGAAACAGTCTGGGTTGCGTGACGCATCGCTCGGTCAAGGTCTACAAAGCACTTGGAATCCAACGTCACTGCCGCTGCCGGGAATGATGATCGATCACGTCTTGGTGGGGGCAGAGATCAAAGTTGCGGATCGTGTTGTCGGCCCCGGAATCGGTTCCGACCATCGCCCCGTGATCGTCGATTTTCGCTGAGCGGGTGATTTTATCGAACTTAGGAAATGGGGTGTCGCATTAAGAAGTTCGTGAATTCGACTTCACGGCAGACCACCGTTTGCTTTCGGACCACGACAAACGATGCGGCGAGAAAAAAGGGTTTCGCGGTGATGCTGGCTTCGGTTGTCACTTCTGGTAATTGCAAGTCGGCGGCGGACTGCAACATCGCTTGCACCAGTTTACGAGCCACTCCTTGCCGCTGAAAATCTGCCGAAACAAACAACCGATCCAAATAGCCGTCGGGCGTCATGTCCGCGAATCCGGCGATTTCGTCGTTGTGATGAGCCACGTAGGCAATGTTTCCCTCGAAACGTCTTGCCCAAGGTTCCAGTGGAGTATCGGCAGGGGCCCAAGCATCAATTTGCTCGGGTGTGTAGTCGCAACAATTGATGCGGTGTACCGTGTCGCGAAACAACCTCAGCAGCGACAGAGCGTCGGCGGATTGGTAGGGTCTGAGCTGGATCGTTGCGATGTTGCTGAAGGTTTTGTCCATTTTTTTACCGACCGAATGTGCTCTCTATTGCGGTTAGGATGGCGGGCATCACATTCGTAATTCTTTTTGGCCGTTTAACCCTTCACCGCCGGAGGTGTCTGTGATTCTAGCGGTTAGAATTGGTTTTAAAAGAGAACTCGAAGATGTGGCCGCCAAGTTGCCCACCCAAATAACTTTCACTCGATTGATGGACTTCCGTGATGAAAATTCGCATTCTTATGGCTCTGAGCGTGTTGGTGGTCGCAGAGCATGCATCGGCACAGTTTCAGATTCGTATCGGAAACGGAGGGATCAATTTCGGTAGTCGCGGCAACTCGCAAAACCACAGCGATCACCAAAATCACGTCATTCGCGACTCGCATGGACACACGCTCGGTGTCGAGCACCATGGCGGATCTTCGAACATTCGGATCCCGATCGGCGGAGGTTCGCATATCGACCATCACGATCATATTATTCGCGACAGCCACGGGCATATTGTTGGACGCGAACATCACGATGTGATCCACTCGAACCGTCGCTACGTTGTTCCACGGTCGATCGGCGGCCATGGTCAATATTATGTTGAGGGCAATCGTTATTACTATCTGCCACAATCCTCGAACTCGCACGTGGTCGCACGTCCGACGGTCATGCCGTTTGGTGGGTTTACTCAGTACCACGATCTGTCGGGAGAACTCGAGTTTCTAATTAACGAATTGTTACTGGACTTCCACTACAACTATTCGCACAACGTGGGATTTGCTGAAACGTACAGCGAAGGCTATCAGCTATTGGGAGTGGCGAAGTTTATTCACGCCGCGGATCACAATCACGATCATGATGCCGTTCGATCGCGTTTGTACGGAATGGACCAATTGTTCCATCACATCCAAGATGACATCCGAGGTTGGTCACGTCACCAACATCGTCAAATTGGCAACTTGGGGATTGTTGCCAAGACCGAACGAATCGAAGCGACGCTGCATCATCTGATGAACGATGTGGGTGTGACCGCCGTCGAGCAGGCTCCACCGCCAGCAGCTCGGTTTGAACAAGCTCCGCCGCCACAAGGCTTCGTCCCGTCATCTCAGGGCAACCGCGTCGCCCCGCTTGGCAGTTCGCCGCCTCCATCCACCGTGCCCGCTCGCTCGGGCATCTGATTCGCTCCGTATAACGATCGATGTTGCTGGAGCGACCAAAACACTGTCGCTCTGCAATATTCCATGAGCAAAGACGAAGTTTAGGCTAAAGCCCAGCCGTCATCGATTTTTACTTTCTCCGTGCCTCAATGTTTTGCTCGGTGGCACTCGGTTTGCCCTGTTGCGAATGAATCGTTTCTCGCTTCATTTCGCAACCTTCGAAAGTCAAACCATGAAGACGCTGTATTGGGTCGCAACCAGTCTGTTACTGCACCCTGTTTGCTTCGCACAAGCACCAACAAGCACCGCCACACAGATCGTGGAATCCGAAGAGAAGCCGATCGATTTTTGGATGGAGAAGAAACTCGACTACTCCAGCGCCATCTTGCGTGGTTTGGCCATGCAGGACTTTGATACGATCCAGGCAAACGCCCAAAAAATGCGAGTACTCAATACGATGGAAGGCTTCGTGCGAAGTCGGAATAAAGAGTACCGTAAACACGTCAATACCTTTCAATTCGTCACCGATGAATTGATCAATCAATCCAAACGGAAGAACATCGACGGTGTCACCTTGGCGTTCAATCATTTGACCGTCAGCTGTGTTCGGTGCCACCAAAGTCTACGTGAAGATGGCGATTCCGGTGTCGATGCAACCCCGCCCGTCAAGAGCACCCGTCGCTAAGACCGTGCGGATTCGGTCACTGCGATGTGCTCATCCGCGCAGCCGGTGGTTTTGTGAACACACTTTGTAGCGAAAGTCGTCAAGACTTTCGGCACCCCCTGGTCGTTCGCTCAGCCTGCGGACGCAAGTTTATTTTTTTTTTACTTAGCGATGGTGTTGCCAAGTTGAAAAGCATTGACAGAGGCTCGTTTGCGTAACGCTGTGAAACATTCTCTCGTAGCTACCTTCGCGAGAAGGTGGTGATTCATGTTGGCGCCACAACGGTCCACGCTCTGGTGAACGTAGCTCCAAAACGAAAACGCCCCCAAGCAAAAGCAGGCGACAGAAACATTGGTCCGGAGGGAGAAAATGATTACTTCCGCAAATCATCGTGCTTTCGTTTTCCTGTTGCATTCATTCTTTCCGTCTTACGTTGCATCGACGGAGAACGCCGTCTGCGTGTGACGCCGGACAATGGTTTCCCACGCCGCCGCACACATCATCGAGCACGATTTCTCGGGTGACCCCGATTGATTTTAGAAACGCAGCATCGTGGCTGACGACGATCATCGCACCATCGTAACCTTTTAGTCCCGATTCCACCGTTTCGATCGATTCAAGGTCGAGGTGGTTGGTGGGTTCATCGAGGATCAGCAGCTGTGGTGGAGTGGGGCTGCCCAGGACGCACGCAAGTCCCGCTCGCAACAACTCGCCGCCACTAAGAGTCGCTGCGTATTGCAGCGCGGCATCACTGCGGAATTTGAAACGAGCCAACGCGGCCCGGCACTCGTTCTCGCTCGACGAAGGGTTGATCCGCTTGTAGTTTTCCCGGACGGTGCGATCCCTCTCCAGAACACTGACGGATTGATCCAGGATAGCGAATGTGGATCGTCGCTGGACCGTTCCGCTGTTGGGTTGCAGGGTCCCGGCGATCAAAGCAACCAACGTGGATTTGCCCGAGCCGTTGCTTCCTGCAATCGAGATTCTCTCTGGACCCATGATGGAAAGCGAGAAATTTCGAACAATCGGATGCTCGGACTCGAAGCCGAAGGTGACGTGATCCATTTGCACAATGGACTTCGACGGATGTAGATTGGTGGATGACATTTCGACGCGAAATGGATCGATGATCTCGATCTTCTTGCGAGCCTCAATTAGCTTCTGGTTCGCTTGCGCCCGCAGACGATCAGCTTCACGATCTTTGTCCGCGGTTGTCTGTTCACTCCGCTCCTTTCGGTAACCGATCAAGATTCGCGGGATTCCTCCCTTCGCTGCCGATTTTTTCCCAGCGCGATTGCGACGGGATTGCCGCTCGACTTTCGCTTGGTTGGTTCTCGTCACTTGAGTACTGCGTTTTTCGGCATCCGCCAATTCACGTTCTGCCGCCGATCGCTCTCGAGCCTTTAGCGATTGGTATTCACTCCAGCGGCCGCCATACGTCTTTGCGCCCAGTGACGTGAGTTCGACGATCGTATCCATCGACTCCAGTAACTCGCGGTCATGGCTGATCACCAGTGCGCCGGCTCTCCAACCATCAAGCAGTTCGAGAATAGTGTTGCGACCGGCGCGATCCAAGTTGTTGGTGGGTTCATCGAGAAGTAAGAAATCAGCTTCCCTGAAAATGAGCGAGGCGATGCCGACCCGGGTGCGTTGCCCGCCAGACATCTCTGCGAGCCGTCGGTCAGCAGAGAACGTGAGCCCCACACGGCCTAGTGCGGACTCGATCCGCGGCTCCAGTGACCAATCCGCATTGGAAAAATCAGCCTCAGTGCCAACGCCCTGCTCGATACGGTGCAGCGTGGCAAATTCGTTGGCGACGCCAAACAGATCGGCAATCGTCAACTGCGGATCGGCCTGTACTGATTGGTCCAGCACCGCGGTTTTTCCGACCACTGAAACGCTGCCCGCGTTTGGCTGCAGCTGGCCTTGAATCAGTTTCAGGAGCGTCGATTTACCCACTCCATTGCGACCGACGATGCCGGTGCGGCAGAGGCCAAAGTGGATGTTGAGGTCGGTAAATAAAGGGGTTTGGTTAGGAAGTCGAAAGTTGACGCCGGTAACCGAGATTGATTTGGTCATAAATTAGACGAGTCCAGCTTTGGAGGTACATGTTTCCTGTAGCGATACCGTTTGAGCTGATCAAGTTTTTCATTTCACTTCTGCAAGTCGGATAGGAACGGATCGGCAATTCTTTGCCTGACGAAAACGCGACACGCAGCTTGATCTCTAGGTTCACAAAGAACTCCAAATTTTTGGCGTCGCCTATGCGGTATCAATGGTCTTAGGCATTGCGTCAGGATTATTGAAGCAACCCGATTTGACCATGTCACCAAACGACGAACAGCAGCATCCAAGCTGGTCGATATGCATTCGCACGGGGGCGACGTGTTGGATCTAGGTTTCGTCGACCTTTGGTTACTCCGCTGTTGGATAGACAGAAAGATTGGTGCGACAGAAAATTTTTCCGAGGCAGATTGGGCTTTTTTAATCTTTCTGTCGCATCAATATTTCTGTCGTGGATTACGGTCTGAGCGTTGTGAGGAATTGTGGAATTGTGAATCCGAATGTCGAGAATTGACGACCGGGGAGGGTGGGGAGTGAAGTGTCCGACTTTCCTCGACCGTCGGCCTGTGATGACTCCGCAGTTGGATAGACAGAAAAATTGATGCGACAGAAAAATTTGCGGGGCAGATTGGGCGTTTTTTCATCTTACTGTCGCACCAATATTTCAGTCGTTGATTGCGGTGTGAGCTTCGTGGGTAATCGTGGCCTCGTGAATCTGGATGCCGAGAATTGACGACCGAGGAATGTGGGGAGTGAAGTAACTGACTTTCCTCAGCCGTCGGTCTACCACGACTCCGCTGTTGGGTAGACAGAAAGATTGGTGCGACAGAAAAATTTGCGCGGCAGAAAAATTTGCGCGGCAGATTGGGCCTTCTTTAAATCTTTCTGTCGCACCAATGTTTCTGTGCTTAATTGCGGTCTGAGCGTCGTGAGGAAATGTGGAATCGTGAATCCGAATGTCGAGGATTGACGACCAGGGAGGGTGGGGAGTGACTTGTCCGACTTTCCGCGACTGTCGGCCTTCGATGACTCCGCTGTTGGATAGACAGAAAGATTGGTGCGACAGAAAAATTCTGCGAGGCAGCCTGGTGTTTTTGATCTTTCTGTCGCACCAATGTTTCTGTCGTTGATTGCGGTGTGAGCTTCGTGGGTAATCGTGGCATCGTGAATCTGGATGCCGAGAAGTGACGACCGAGGAATGTGGGGAGTGAAGTAACTGACTTTCCTCGGCCGTCGGCCTACCACGACTCCGCTGTTGGGTAGACAGAAAGATTGGTGCGACAGAAAAATTTGCGCGGCAGATTGGGCGTTTTCAATTTTTCTGTCGCACCAATGTTTCTGTGCTTAATTGCGGTCGGAGCGTCGTGAGGAATTGTGGAATTGTGAATCTGGGTGCTGAGGATTTGCGGCCGAGGAAGGTGAGTCGTAAAGTGTCCGACTTTCCGCGACTGTCGGCCTTCGACGACTCTGCTGTTGTGTAGACAGAAAGATTGGTGCGACAGAAAATTTTTACGAGGCAGATTGGGGATTTTTAATGTTGCTATCCGCTCGGATGGGAGGTCACGTCTAGAGCGGGAATTTGATGGTCTCGCTGAGCGGTTGGGGCCTGGACGTTCGGGGGACGCTAATAGCTGTGTGGGTCGAGTTTGACTTTGCCCCGGAATATCCAGTAAATCGTCACGGTGTAGCTGAGCACACAGGGGATTCCAATCGCGGCGAAGATCAACATCGTGCCAAGTGTTTGTTGGCTGCTGCGGGCATTGTCCAAGGTCACGCTGTAGGCGGGATCGATTGTAGAAAGCATGAAATTGGGAAAGATCGCGACGCTGAATAACGCCGCAAAAGCCAAAATCACCATCGACGACGTGAAAAATGCATAGCCGGGTTTCCCTAAATGCATCGCTCTCGGGATATTCATCACCGCCAACGCATTGAGTATCGGTACGACCCAAAGGATGGGATTCGCCGCGATGTTCTCTGTCGCATGGGGAACGTGCCACCATGTGGCCAGCGTCACGATGACGTACAAACCCGCGAACACGTAGATCAAACGAGGGATCACGCCTCGCACGCGTGCTTGCAACTCGTCTTCGGTTTTTAAATACAGATAGATCGCTCCGTGAAGCGCAAAGAGTGAAACAGTTAACCCACCAACAAGCAGCGGATACCAATAGATTTGGCTTAACAGGCTGCCTTCGTACTTGTATTTTGGTCCCAGTTCCATCCCAGCCATGACATTCCCCGCGGCAATCCCTAGCAGCGACGCCGCAGTCAACGAGGAGAGGAAAAATCCCGTGTCCCAAACCGATCGCCAGCGAGCCGAGTGGACTTTGGAGCGAAATTCGAGACTGACCGCGCGCCCGATCAAACAGGTCAACAACAAAAAGAATGCGGTGTAAAAACTGCTAAACACAGTCGCATAGGCGACGGGAAACGCCGCAAAAAGTGCTCCGCCAAAGGTGACCAACCAGACTTCGTTGCCGTCCCATAGCGGACCAATCGAATTCATCACCAAACGCCGCTCGCGGTCGTCTTTGGCAATGAACGGATGCAGGATCCCGACGCCGAGATCAAACCCGTCCAAGATCGCATAGCCGCAGAGCAGAACACCCAAAAGCACAAACCAAGTAAACGTCAGCGTCTCATAACTCATCGCACCCCGTCCTCCATCAATCCGCCGCCTCGATTCGTACCTTGGTGGCTGATCACTTCGGAAATCGATTCTTCGTTGTACTCGCCGCGGAGCCGACGTTTGTACCGCGTCAGTTCCTCGGGTGTTTCAGGGCCATGCTGAATTTTATGGTTCAGCACAAACACCCACACCGCAAACAACAACGAGTAAATGATACCAAACAAAATGATTGAACTGAGCACTTGTTCGGCCGTCACTGATTCACTTAATCCATCCGCCGTTCGCAGGCCCATCATCTCGACACCTGATTGCACCGAGGGGTAGACGATCCAAGGTTGGCGGCCGACTTCGGCGGTAATCCAGCCGGCTTGGTTGGCGGTCATCGCTGCGACAGGCATCACGACGATTGTCCATAACAACCATCGCCGCTTCTCGAGCGAACCGCGGTACCATGACCAACACGCCAACGCGGCCACGCCGATCATCATCGTGCCGATGCCGACCATCAAGTGAAACGTTTGAAACGGTAACCACACCGGAGGCCGCTCGTCCTCGGGAATCTTGTCCATGCCAGGGACCGGTTTCATCGGATCGTTGTAAACCATCACACTCAATAGATACGGCAATTGGACGCCAAAATGCACCTTTTCGTTTTTGGCATCGGGCCATCCAAATAGGTACAGGCCGGTGGGCTCATCGGTGCTGTGGAAATGCGCCTCCATCGCAGCCAGCTTGGCTGGTTGAGTTTCTACCAATTTCTGAGCCGAGTCGTGGCCCGTCAACGCTGCCAATATTGTGAATAGTAGAGCCGATGGCAGAGCGATTGACAGGCACCGCCGAGCGACGGCGAGATGGCGGTGCTTTAGCAAGTAGAACGAACACACCGATGCAACAAAAAATGCGCCCAAGACGAACGCGCCAATCAACGTATGAGTCAGCCGATCGACCGAGGACGGATTCAGCACCATTTGCCAAAAATCAGTCACCTCCGCTCTCGGCATCATCTCGCCTTGCACGTCATGCCAAACAATGTGATAGCCGGCAGGTGTTTGTTGCCAGCTGTTGGCAACGACGATCCAAACGGCACTGAACACCGATCCGAGAAACACCATTAGCGTGCTGAACAGGTGCATTCTCACCCCGACACGATCCCAGCCGAAGACCAGCACGGCTAGAAAGCCGCTTTCTAAAAAGAATGCGAATATCCCTTCGGCAGCCAAGGCGGAGCCGAATACGTCGCCGACAAACCGTGAATAGGCAGCCCAATTCGTGCCGAATTCGAACTCCATCACGATGCCAGTGGCGACTCCCATGGCAAAATTGACGGCAAACACGCGAGTCCAAAAACGGGCCGCCGCCTCCCACGCCGGTTCGCGTGTGCGAAAGTATCGCCACTCGCACAGGAACAGCTGCAGTCCCAATCCGATCGAAAGCGGAGGGAACAAGTAGTGGAACATGATCGTGAGCGCGAACTGCAGTCGGCTGAGTATTTCAACGTCCATCCCTTTTCCTTGTTCAGTCGAGGTCTCACTTATTGTCGCGTAAAGCAATCGTCCGCAAAGATGTGGCAGATGGACTCACCGTCTGCGTTATCGCAACGGCAACGCAAGCGAAGACCACCGCGTCACACGCGAGTTTTCATCGGTTTGGCTTCCTCGTGCGTTGTCTCACATTATATCGCAGCGGAAAACTTCGTGCACTTTCGCACAGTCGCTGTGACGCAACCGTGCGTTACGGATCATCTTTGTGAACTGAAAACGAAGAATTCCTTGACAATAAGGGATGGCATCCGAATTGCCATAACCTAGCACTGCAAGCGACGTTTGACGTGTCTTTGCAGGCACGCGATCGCATCCTCATTCGATGCCTACCGGAGTTCATCATGCGTGTATTACTAGCGAACGATTCTTCGCAACACTCCAAGGCGGCTGCCGACTACCTATTGTCGTTGCCGTTTCGCCGCCCGATCGATTTGGATATCGTTTCGGCGGTGGTGCCACCGATGATGATCGATTCGGGGACAATGTTAATGCCCACGGATCTGGGGTTATTCATTGACGAAGAGTGTGAAGCGGCGAAGCAACGCGTCGAGCAAACCGCGACGGGGTTAAGCGGCCCCGTTCATTCGTTACAGACTCATGTTCCTGTGGGATCGCCGTCGACCGAACTACTAAAGGTCGCCGAGGAGAGCGATGCGGATTTGATCGTCTTAGGCGCCGTTGGACATTCGGCCCTTGAGCGTGTATTGCTAGGCAGCATTTCCGATTATGTGGCGACGCACAGTGGTACGTCGACTTTGATCGTCCGTCCGCTGCGTGAATCAAGCGAAGCACCTGCGCTGCGTAAAATTGTCATCGCGTTATCGGGACGCCCCGAAGATCAACGGATGATCGATTGGCTGAAGCCGTTTAAATGGGCCGGCGGAATCGAAGTCCATCTGGTTCGGATTCTGCATGTCAATTCGTTTTATCGACAAGACATTCGACAGAAAGCGTCCGAGTTTTGGACCGACTATTTGAAGCAAGCCAACGAGCACATGTTAAGTCTCGAGTCCGCGGTCCAAGAGATGGGGCTAGACACCGAAACGCACTTGGTCGAAGGAGACCATATTGGCGAGACCTTGGTGGAGTACGCCGACGAGCACGGCTGTGATCTGATGATGATCGGCGATAGCGATAGCGGATTGTTGACGCGTGTGTTTTTGGGCAGTACATCACGCTATGTGCTTCGCCACGCACACTGCAGCGTGTTGATCGTGCGTGACAAACATGATCATCGCGAGGCAAAGCAAGCAGCCGCAGCGAAAACGCACGCAGCGGCTCATTGACAATATGTGCGAACGTTACTGTGGTATGCTTCGCGGAAGCGGCGCGAGCCCGGTGCTATCTACCTTGTCGCTGGACGGGTGGTTTTCGTAGCGGTGCGGCGCGAGCCGCCCGGTTAAAATCGAACATTTTACTCGCCGCGGTCGAACGACTTGCGTCATGCCGTGACCGAAGTCGATCGCACGACGAGACCACTTGCGGTTTCGTCGTAAAGTAGAGGCGTTGCATGATTCTTTGGTGTCTTGTTGTTGCCCAGTTTGTGCTCGCGGCGGCGATCGTGCTGACCGCTCAATGGGATCCGTTGCCGTGGTTGCAGCTGGCATTGGCGTCGCCGGGAATCGCTCTGGCCATCTCGGCTTGGGCTGCGGTGGGGCTACGCAAGATACGTGTACATCCGAGTCCGACCGAGAAAACGCGGCTCGTTATGAGCGGCCCCTATTCGATTGTGCGGCATCCGATGTACAGCGGTTTGCTGTGGTTCACGTTGATGTTGCTGGTGCCGACAATCTCAGTGTGGCGTGTCGTGGCGTGGTTTGCGTTGTCGGCAGTGCTGATGGTCAAGGCGAATTATGAAGAAAACGCGATGAGTGCGAGGTTTCCGCAGTACCCGCACTACATGAAAAAAGTTGGGGGGCTCATTCCGAAGATCTCAGGAAAATTGCGGGATTAAGTCTGCGAGTCCTGGCGGGTTACCGATCGATGCATTGAAGATGCGGAACTGATATACTTTGGCCAATATGTCGGTGGGCCGAATGCCAGTGTGTTCGGTTCTCGATTCTGACCCAACCGTCTCTGATCTCTTGCGGAACCCTGCTATGCAACGAAAAGATGCGAAACAGTTTGATCAAAAAGTTCTCGACCTCTATGACGATTACGCGCACGGACGATTGAATCGCCGCGAGTATGTTAGCCGATTGGCTGCATTTGCGGTGGGTGGGCTGACAGTGGAAGCGTTAATGGCAAACTTGAGTCCCAATTACGCGTGGGCTCAACAAGTGAAACCCGATGACGCTCGCATTAAAACGGAAACCGCAACGTACGCCTCACCCCAGGGTGCGGGTGAGATGAAGGGCTTGCTGGCTCGCCCGGCTGAGGGGACCAAGTTTCCTGCGGTCTTGGTCATTCACGAAAATCGGGGATTGAATCCGTACATCGAAGACGTCACGCGACGTTTGGCTACCGAAGGATTTCTGGCGTTTGCACCGGATGCGCTGACACCGCTGGGAGGCTATCCTGGTAACGACGACGAAGGTCGCGCGATGCAGGCCAAACGTGATCGTGATGAAATGACTCAAGATTTTATCGCGGCGGCCAAGTTTTTGGACACTCATGAGCTGTCCACCGGAAAAGTGGGCACCGTCGGATTTTGTTTTGGCGGCGGAATGGTGAATCAATTGGCGGTCCAGATCCCTGACGTTATCGACGCGGCGGTTCCATTTTACGGCAGCCAGCCAGACGCCAGTGACGTGGCGAAAATTGATGCTCCGTTGTTAATTCACAACGCGGAACTTGATCGCCGTATCCTGGCGGGCGCTCCAGCGTTCGAGCAAGCGCTGAAACAAAACAACAAGCCATTCGAAGCGTTTGTCTATCCCGGAGTGAACCACGGTTTCCATAACGATACCACTCCACGTTACGACAAGGACGCCGCCACGTTAGCTTGGCAACGTACGATCGCGTTCTTCAAAAAGAACTTGGTCTAAGAGCGGGTGTCGCCACCGGCGCTCGAGATCCGCGTCCGCCGCAAGAGTCGAAGGCATCGATCGTATTACTGAAGGATTTTCAATTTGACGTAGCCTAGGCTTCGAGCCTGGGTTTGCAGTGATTCCCAGGCTGGAAGCCTAGGCTACGTGAGTTCAACAACGCTACAGTCATAAAATCGACATCCCAAGTCGCTGGGCGTTTGCCAGCGGCCTTGCGATGTTGGACGCTTGGCTGTGAAAAGCACTCGCCCACCCCCAAAGCGACGGGGCTGATCTAGTCGGCGATTTTCTTGATTTCAAAGAAATACCCCAGATTGCCATCGATCTGACGACGCGGGTGATATCGTTATGATGACGTTCTCTACGTGTAAACTGGCATTTTCACGGTGTTTTCGCTTTGGCATAGGCGGTGCGATGGTTGGAGGTTTGACGGCAGTGCTTTTGCTGCCAAAAGGAAACCTCCCTTCCAGGACCGCTCAATGAAACGCTTACTTGCAATCGCCTTCTCTGCTGCCGCAATCACCTTGTTTGTTGTCGCGCCGACCGCGTCGGCTGCAGATTATTTTTATGGGCACGGGGGGCAGCACGGCAGCCACTCGAGCCATCCGCATCGTGGATACGGGTATCCGCACAGCGGGCACGGGCATTCATCGCACCATGGTTACGGCGGTTATTCGTACACGCCGAGTTATCAATACGGGTCGAACTATCGCGGACGATCCTCTCGTTACCCGACCTATTCGCAGGGATACGGGGGCAGTCGCCATTATGGACACGGTGGCGGATTGCATTTGGACATCGGCCGCTTCCATCTCGGATTGGGTGATCATCACTGATCGCAGCTCGCCGATTGGAATTGTCATGCGGCGTGACTCGATCCGCCGCGGACGTTTGCTTAGGAAAGCACGTTGACCTGGTTAGCAATACGCTTCACACCAGGGGTAGTGCGTGCGATAGTCAGGACAGAGGTCCTGTCGCTTGCATTTGTCACGGTACCGCTAAGTTGCACGTGCCCGTTTTCGTCACTGGCGACCTCAATCTCGCTGAAGCCTAGTCGTTGCAGTGACGCACGCAATCTCGATTCTATACTGTCTTTCATGACTCAGCCCCTATCGTGGGTGCCCCCTTAATCTGTCCGTGCGTTTACCGGTCCGAAGCATACACGGAATCAGCCAACAATAGCAATCCGGTTAAGTAATATACGGTTAAGTAATATACGTTGGACCGGTCGGCCTGCCTCAGCGTGCTATCGGCGGAGGAGGCGGCAGTTGCAGGGTCGCGGCGTCTTGAGTTAACGATTGTTGGTACAGCTTCAGCAAATTAAATACCGACTGGAACTCGGGCCTGCTCGATAGCCCCTGAAAGCGGGGGTCGCTATTGGCGACGTTGAAGTGATCCAGGGTGATCTGTAGTTGCTCGGGGGTTGTGGGGGTGCCATCGAGAAACAGTGACGATGGTAGGGCAAGATAGTTTTTCCATTGATCGTCAAGCATGTCATACAGTTTGGGGGCCAGTTGCACCAATTGAGCACGCAGGCCCTCGGTATGAGTCGCCGCATGTTGCTGGATCCAGCCACTTTGTTGATCTTGAGCGGTGATGGGGATTGGCGGAGTTGCGGTGGTATTGGCGTAACTAGCAACCGTTTGCGTCAACTGATCCGCTAGCGGGGGCACAACGACAGGTTGTCCTGGAGCAGGGCTGCGATAATACGCACCGGTCGACCATGGATCAACTTGCAGGACAGAGCCGTCGATGGAAACGCCGGCGAAAAGACCGCGGGTTCGCGAGTAGGTGTAGATTTCCGCTTGCAGTTGGCCATCAGTGGCAACGGCGGTCTCCCGCCCCACTGGACCGGCAGCAGCAGCCGCATCGGCGCCGAGCGTCAACTTTCCCGACAAGATTCCTTGGACGCTTCGTTCGGTCTTGAAAACCAAGATGATATCGGATGACTGCACACCGACTTGCCATCCGATGTTTCCTCCGGTCAACGTGATAAAAACCGGAGCGTGCCAAACGCCTTCGGGTTCCCGTACAAACAGTAATCCTCGGCCACGGCGGGCTCCGACGATGAAGCTACCTTTGATCACGTTCGGGACAATCGCCACCGCGTTGGCGTTGGACAGCATGGCTTGGGGGATACGGTTCAGCGGAGCGGTCATGGCTTCGTTAAAAACGACCGCCGAGGCTTGCATGACCTGTTCCTCCAACAACTGAGCGTGGGATGTCGAGGTCAGCCAAAATGATGTCAATACCAGCGTGATTGCTGTGAGGCGACAGGAACGATTCATGGTAAATTTCTTCGCAAAAGTGGGGCGAGATTCCTCAGCAACTTGAATCATGCTCGCAGGTGCCGTGCCATTATGTGCCGTGCCATTGAAGTGTAGAGCATCCCGGCAAATAAAAGAACACGAACGGGTAACTCCGCCACGCTTGTTCGGCGACTTCGGTTCGGCGACTTCGGTTCGGCGACTTCGGTTCGGCGACTTCGGCACTCGGGGCTTTCGGCACTCGGGGCTTTCGGCACTCGGGGCTTTCGGGATCGACTATAGTGGCGGTGACAATGAAATCCCTCGAATCCTTTCTTTGGTGTAATCACAACGGCGGTGACGGATGATCCATTTACGAATGCCCCTATTTTTACTTGCGATGATGGCGATGTGGACGGTCGATGCCACCGCCGAAATACCCGATTTGCGGTTCCGAGCTTTGCTTGCCAAGGACACACTTGATCCGCCGGAAGAGGATTCTGATGATGCACGCGACTGTTTGAGGGGGTTGATCTGGTCGCCGAGCGAGTTCGAAGTGTCTTGGGATTCCCCCTTGGTAGGCAAAGGGGACGCGCTTGCCGTGTTCCCATCGCCGAAGCCAAGTGGTGATTTGCGGAACGATCGCGTGCCGATGGAGTGCTATTTTGCGCGTGATGAAAACGGCGAACCAATCACCGCACCTGCGGTGGTCGTGGTTCATGAGTCAGGATCGAAGATGGCGGTGGGGCGTGTGTTTGCACGAGGGTTCCAGACATGCGGCGTTCATGCGTTCCTGATCCACTTGCCCTACTATGGAAACCGCCGCTCCGCCGAGGAGCATCCGAATCGTCGCATGGTGATCGATGCGATCCCGCAAGCGGTTGCGGATGTCCGGCGTGCTCGCGATGCCGTTGCAGCGCTGCCGTATGTCCTGGACGGTCGCGTGTCGCTGCAGGGCACCAGTCTCGGCGGGTTCGTCTCCGCAACCAGTGCTTGTCTGGATAGCGGGGCGAAAGGCTGCGGCTTTGAAAACGTCTTTATCCTGCTGGCCGGAGGCAATTTGATGGAGGTGATTCAAAGTGGGAAAAAGGACGCTGCAAAATTCCGTCAACAACTCGAGCGATCTGGACTTTCGCAGGACCAGATCGGTGCGCTCGTCAACCGTGTCGAACCGATGCGAATCGCTCATCGTTTAGATCCCAAGCACACCTGGATCTACTCCGCCGACTACGACCAGGTCGTCCCGATCCAAAACGCAATCGCGCTGGCCCAGACCGCCGAACTCGATCCGAGTCATCATGTGAGAATGCTGGGTAACCATTATTCCGGCGTCGTCTACATCCCGTTTGTGATCCCCAAAATGGCCAAGGTCATTCGCGAAAATTAAAGCAAGTGACTGAATAAACGCTAATTTGAAAATAGTGAATTTCAAAAGGCCATTTGCGATTTCGTGTCCTGACAACGTGGATCCGAGTATAAAACTGCGGATTGAAATCATTTCTGGTTTGCCACTGCTATCCCACCTCTTGCCTTTCCCGATCAATTCGAATGTTCCACCCACCCTGCTCCACCGCCAACGAACGCACGTCGATTGACTTTCCACGCCCCAAATCACGCGTTGCCATGTCGGCCGATCCGGCGAAGATGAGCCGTCGCGTCTTTGTCTCCTCGACCGCGGCTGCATTGGCAGCGGCACCCGCACTTGCGCCGGCGAGTGATACCAAACCTCGGCGAATCGGTGTGATCGGTCACACGGGGCAGGGGAACTTTGGCCACGGCATCGACACGGTATGGCTGGAATTGCCCGAAACCAAGATCGTCGGTGTCGCAGACGCCAATTCGCAAGGAAGGGAACAGGCAAAACAGCGTCTCGGGTGCGAGCGTGCGTTCTCGGATTATCGCGAGATGATCCAGCAGGTCCAGCCCGAGATTGTTGCGGTGGGACCGCGCTATGTCGATCAGCACCATGCGATGATCATGGCGGCGATCGACGGCGGCGCGAAAGGGATTTATTGCGAAAAGCCGTTCTGTCGCACGCTGCAAGAGGCGGATCAGATCGTTGCAGCATGTCAGCGATCCGGAACGCGATTGGCGATCGCTCATCGCAATCGTTATCATCCTGCCCTGCCGGTGACCCAAGCGGCCATCAAGCAAGGCGCGATCGGCAAGGTGCTCGAGATTCGCTGTCGCGGTAAAGAGGACACGCGAGGTGGCGGGCAAGACTTGTGGGTCTTAGGAACGCACCTGTTCAATCTTGCTGCCTACTTTGCCGGCACCCCAACGGCTTGCTCAGCCACTTACTACGCGGGCGATCATCCCGCCACCGTCGCGGACGTTTTGCCAGGCAGCGAAGGGATTGGACCAATCGCCGGAAATCGTTTGCACGCGCGGTACGATACGCAAAGCGGCACACCGATCTTCTTTGACTCGATCCGTGGCGCTGGAGTGGCAAAAGCAGGATTCGGGATCCAGATCGTGGGAACCGAAGGTGTGATCGATCTGCGGATGGATACAGAGCCGCTTGTCCATCTTTTGCGTGGCAATCCGTTTCAGCCCACCGCAATACCACGACGCTGGGTCAACATCAGCAGTGCCGGGATCGGCAAGCCCGAGCCGATCCCGGACATCAAACGCTTGGTCAGCAAACATATCCTGCCGGCTCGCGATTTGATCGCGTCAATCGACCAAGCTCGGCAACCGCTGTGTAGCGACACCGATGGTCGCGTGACTCTCGAAATGGTGCATGCGACGTTCGCGTCCCATGTCCAGCAAGGCCAACGCGTCTCGCTGCCCTTGGTGACGCGGACGCACCCGTTCGATGGGTGGAACAACAGCCGCTGATGCTGCGGCGCATTTCGTAGCGAAACTCGCCAAGAGTTTCGAGGATCAAAACGTCATGGAACGAAAGTCACAACGACTTCCGCTACGCCCAATTAGCACGCGGATCGCGTAGCTACGCTCGCCAGAGCGTGGGTGCTTGCGTTGCTCGTCGCGATATCGCGATTAACATTGAGAACAATGTGTGTTCAATGTGATGTCGCATTGTCGTGACGCGCCGTCAAAATGAACTCTTCTGCTAGCCAGCTTCGAATTGCCTTTCAGCCGTGAAACTGCCGTAAAACACGGGGTTTCATAGCAAATCGTTGGGCGTGAAACCCGACTGGCACGGCACATGCGTTTTCTTGGCTTCGGCAGACATGACTGCAAGAAAAATTTACAAACCAAGGAAAATAGAAATGGCCGTTATCAACAAAACATTCGCTTCGCTTGCACTATGCCTGACCGCGTTCTGCTCGACTGCTTCGGCGGATACGTACCAGCACATCGATCAATTGGCGTTGCAGATCGCGGTTCAATCGAACCAGATCGTGGGTGAAACGCGGCATTACCGGCACACGCCCGAGTACCGTCATCTGCTGAGCGACGCACGGGATATGGCGCGATTCGCGGACCACATTCACGAACTCGCCCATCATCGATCGAGCGTCAGCCATTTGGACCGCGATCTGGCGCAGCTGGATTCGAAATTCCATCACCTCGAGTCTTTGTTTGATGGTATCGAACGCCGTTCGGCTCACGGCTATGGTCATGTGCACGGCAACACGTCGCACGTACGAATGTTGCTCAACGCGATTGAAAACAACATCCATCATCTGCGTGACGACATTCAAACGCTTCGCACCCCGGTTTACACATCACCCTATTCGAGCAATTGGGGCGGCTACTCGAGTCGTTGGGGTGGTTACACCGCACGTCCCTCGAGCAGCGGTTTTGGGCATGTCGACCACCACGACGATCATGGTTCGCATTCGCAGCGATCGCGTTCGCGAGGAATCACGATTGGCGGAGGCAGCTCGCGGTTCACGATCAGGTTCTAAATCGCCTGATTCACGACTGAAGACGCCAGATCTAGCCATGACGCCAGATCGAGCAACAAGTTAATCTTGTTTGGCGTCTTGGGCCGCAGAGACGGCATCGGCTGGCTTGTTTTGGGCCGGCTTATTCTTGGCCGACTTGTCTGCCTCGACAAAATTCAGCGAGGCGCTGTTCATGCAGTAGCGTTTGCCCGTCGGTTCCGGCCCGTCATCAAAGACGTGGCCAAGGTGGGCACCACATCGCGAACAGTGCACTTCAACTCGCGTGTAAATCAATCGCCAATCGTTACGAAACCCAACCACCTTCTCGTCTTTGGGCTGATAGAAGCTAGGCCACCCGGTTCCCGATTTGAACTTGGTTTTGCTGTCGAATAATTCTTGTTCGCAAACGATACAGTGATAGGTGCCCTCTTTTTTGTTGTCCCAATATTTGTTGCGAAACGCAGGTTCGGTGGCCTCATTTTGGGTGACATCGTATTGCATTCGATTAAGTGACCGACGCAGTTCCGATTTGCTCTTGGGCTGATAAGCCGGCTCGGCGTCCGTTGGGGACTTGTCTCGCGCATCGGCAGTCGAGGCCACGGGGGTGTCATCGGCGTGTGCGATCGTCAATGTCGAAACGAACAACATGCCCGCAAGAGACACGATTCCCGCAAAGCACGCGGGAGCAGAAAGGGGCAGGTTTAGGCAGGTTTTCATCGGCGGGGCTCCAAAAAAACTATCAAGGATCGACCTCTATTATCATCATCACGGCGGGGCAAGGGCAAGCATTGTTTTGCCCGCCGCCCTATTTCGCCGCCCTATTTCAATGAGGGGGACACCAACGATTTTGAAGGAATTTCGCAAATCGTGGTCCGTACTAAATGGTCGTAACGCCACTGATTCCGTCACTTTTCGTCGTTTCGAGGATGTTTCGAGGATGTTTCGAGTTAGAGGAGAGCGATTGGACCATCGTTGCTTTTTTGCGATGGACTGGCGATTTTAGCGGCGGACCAACGTCACGCCTTCGCCTCGCCATAGTACCCGCAAATCCTCGTCGCTCCACGTTTCACGGCCGATCGAAGGATCGCCGACATCGAGCAAGCCATCGTCTTTCCGCCCAAATAGAACGATGGAATGACGGAATCCGGGGTCCCACCCATAGCGATCCACGTAAATAGGGTCTGCGCCGTAGCGGGGCAATCCGACCACCAACGCTGCAGGCCAAGGCCCTTTCGCCAATAAACTCTCAATATCGGTGTGTAGTACTTCGGGACGGTAGCGAGTCGACATCGTCGCCAACGAGAGTCCACGCCACAGTCCAAGTGAGGGTGTACCGCGTGCATCGGTCAGACAGTGGTCGACCATCGCAGCTTCGGTCATTTCAATGCCGACACTTTTCAGCAAAGTTGCGGCCGCTGCGGCGCTGCATGTATTTGTGTGCGACTGAATGCATACCTGTTCCGAATCCCATAAATTGGATCCCGAAACGGGGCGAAAAACGGGTTGCAGGACCGGTTGGAATAGCGTCGCCAAGGCTAACGCTGCCATCAGCGATGCGGACAGAACGCGGCGCCACAACGGGCGATGGGGCAACCGAAACGCCGCCCCGCTGGCGACCGCCAACGCAAACGCGGTCCAGTTCGAAAAAATGATTGCGGATGAAAACGGCAACAGTGTCGCCCACCCCATCCGGTCTTTGGTGGCGTACAGCAGCACAAAGGAGACCAGTACCGCAGCGGCTAAGACGAGCGAGGGCGTGTTGGAAGCGTTCTCGTGGCGCGTGTCATTTAACTGGGTGTCATTTAACTGGGTGTCATTTAACGAAGGCTCATTCCGCTTGGGCTCGCTCGGCCTCGGACGCAGTAACCATGCGACTACCACGACGAGCGTGGCAGCGATCAGCGTTGTGATCGACAGAGCAATGATCAAGTCCATCGTGAAGCCCCGTAGTTGACTTCATCGGAGACGCGAAGCATCCGATTTTTGGCGAGTGAATGTCGACAGCGAATGGAAGATTCGTGAAATTCGAGCCGCAGCGTGGCAACCGACCGACAAACCGCGTGCGCTGCGTTGGGATGTTGTTTCTGCGAAGGATGCCTTCTATTGTAGTGCATCGCGTCGTCGCCGCGAACGCGATCTCCGTTTTCATCGATAGCCCCCCTGCCCCACCCATGTCTTCTGTTCAGCTTTGCACTATTCAAAAATGCTTCTCGAGCCAACTTGTCTTGGACTCGCTTAGCTTGCACGTCGTGGCGGATGAGTATTTTGTGCTGCTTGGCCAAAGCGGTTGTGGCAAGACGACGACGTTACGGGTGATCGCCGGGATTGAATCGCCCGATGCAGGAAGCGTTTTGATCGGTGGGCAGGACATTACGTCGCAGCAAGCGCGAAAGCGGGATGTTTCGCTAATGTTTCAGGGAGACGGTTTGTACCCTCACATGACAGTGCGTCAAACGTTGGCGTATCCGATCAAAGGCATGCTGCCGGCGGTGGAAATCGAGCGACGGATCGCTTGCGCCGCGAGACTATTGGGGCTCGACACGCTATTGGACCGCCATCCGGAAAAGTTGAGTGGCGGTGAACTGCGACGCGCCGGGCTAGCAAAATCGGTCGTTCGCCAAGCCATGGTGCGTTTGTTAGATGAACCCCTTTCGGCACTCGATGGGGCGGTACGCTATCAATTTCAACAAGATCTGAGCCGTTGGCATCGTGAAATTCCGGGCACCACGATCCATGTCACTCACGATGGTGACGAAGCGATGCGGATGGCCGATCGGATTGCGGTGATGCACCAGGGAAGGATTGTGCAAGTGGGAACGCCAGAGGAGATCTATCACGATCCCTCTTGCATCGCGGTTGCACAATCACTCGGTTCGCCCCCGATCAACCTGATAAAGGCACCCCTTCGCGGCGGCCAACTGAGATTGCCATGGGGCACGTCACCCGCAGTAGCGCAGGGCGACGTCGTCGAGGATCCCGTCGTGGTTGCGATCCGACCCGAGAGCTTTCGACTTGTAAACGAACCACCGGCCGCCAATGGATTTGCGGTGACCGCGATCTGTCGTTGGCGTCAAATTTTTGGCGGTCGCTGCCACGCTCGGTTCGAGCTGGATCGCCGTGACAACCCAAGCAACGATCTTAAGAACGAGGACCTCGTCAATGCGATCCTCGATCAAGATTGCGGCCTGCAAGTCGGCGACACCGTCACACTCGCGGTACAGTCGTGCGACGTGCAGCTATTTGCCGAATCGGGCGAGCGAATTGAGTGGGGGTGATAGCCGAAGCATCACACCAACCGTGATTACGATTGGTGAACCAATTTGCGAAACGCCTCGTTCAATTGCAGGGTCACGGGGCCTGGTTTACCATCACCGATATTGCGATTGTCGATTTGCACGGCGGGGATCACCTCGGCGGCGCTGCCGGTCAAGAAGCATTCATCCGCGACGTAGATGTCATGGCGTGTCATCGGAGCTTGGCGAGTCTCGATTCCTGCAGCGACGGCCAGTTCCAAAACGGCGTTCCGTGTGATGCCTTCGAGAATTCCTGCATCGATTGGGGGTGTCGTCAAAACGCCATTTTTGATCAGGAAGATGTTGTCGCCGGTACACTCAGCGACTTCGCCTTTGTGGTTCAGCATCACGGCTTCGATACAGCCTGCATTGAGACCTTCGATCTTGGCCATGATATTGTTCAGGTAGTTGAGCGACTTGATTCGCGGGCTCAGTGCGGCCGGATGGTTGCGGATCGTCGATGCCGTCACCAGTTTGAGTCCCTCGGTGTAGTGGCTTTCAGGGTACAGCGTGATTTTGTCGGCGATGATGATGACTTGCGGATCGACGCAGCGAAACGGATCGAGCCCGAGCGGTCCGGCCCCGCGAGTGACAATCAGGCGGATATAACCATCGGTCAGTCCATTTTCTTTGACCGTTGCGTTGACATCGTCGGTCAATTGCTCGATCGACATGGGGATCGTTAATGCGATCGCGCGAGCCGATTCCCACAGTCGTTCGAGGTGTTGTTGCAGACGAAAAACGTTGCCGCTGTAGATTCGCATGCCTTCGAAGACACCATCCCCGTAGAGCAATCCATGGTCAAAAACGCTGATTTTGGCGTTTTCGCGGTCAAAGTACTGGCCATTGATATAGATTTTGCGATTCATAAAACCGAGAGCAGAGGGGGGGTAGGTAAAGGGGAAGAAAGCGTTCGGCACGGCGGCAATGCTAATCAATATCTTGAGCCGTGACAGCGCGGACGACTTCGGCATCAAAATAATTAATTTCCATGGCGGCATCGACGACGATCGATTGGGCCGCGACACCGCTGCTGCGTGGGCTGAGCAGAAATGCGGCGGTATTGGCGACTTCGTCCGTGGTGACCGCCCGGCCGCGCGGGATGACCTTTTCAGCGTATAGGTAGGAATCGACGTAGCCTGGGATGCCGGCCGACGCACTTGTCTTCAACAGTCCTGCCGAGACGGCATTAAACCGTACTTCGCTGAATCGGCTAAAGGATTTGGTTAGAAACGCCAACGACGATTCGAGTGCGGCCTTGATCGGTGCCATAAACCCGTAACTCTCACTCGCCATCCGCGTCGTGCTGATCCCAATCGTGACCACCGAGGCATTTTTAGCAAATCGGTCACGTAGTGCGTTGCAAACGCTGATCAGCGAATAGGCGGAAATGTCGACCGCCTGCAGGAATTGGCGGCGTGTGGTCTCGTGGAACGGCCGGATGCCTTCGGGATAATCGGCGAACGCGATCGAGTGGACCAAGCCATCAATCGTGACCCCGTCTGCCTCAAGCGTCGCCGCGAGCTGATCAATTTGAGCTTGATCCTCGACATCACAAACCAACACGGTTTCACCACTTAGTAATTTGCTGAGACTCTCTTTTCGCGATTCGCTTCGTACGCTGTAGATCACGTTGGCGCCGGCGGCACGCAGGACTTTTGCGATGGCAAATGCCACACTCTTTTTGTTGGCCACGCCCATGATCAAAATGGTCTTATCACGGAGAGACAAAAAATCGGCAACGGGTTCGTTAGGACGGGTCGAATTCACAGCGGCGTCTAAGAGTGGAGGGGCGGATTGGTTAGCCGGGGTTGGCAACGGTGCAGGCGAAGTTTAATCGTGCGGTGACTTTCCCGCCAAGTAGCATTTTGCCAGTCAAGAAAAATGCATTGCTGACGTGATCATCCAATTTGGCATGGATTTCCACGGTATCGCCCGGCCGAACCATATTCTTGAACTTGACATTGTCTAAGCGAGTTGCCACCGGCACCGCTCCTTCAGCCATCTCGGCAATTTGAGCCAGCAGGATTGCCCCGGCCTGCAAACAGCATTCACACTGGATCACGCCAGGCACGATCGGATGGTCTGGGAAATGGCCTTGTACAAAAAACTCGTCATCGCTGAACGTTTTTCGGCACACAATCTCGGTCTCGGTCATCGAGACAATTTCGTCGACAAGTCGCATCGGTTTGCGATGCGGAATCAATTTCTCAATTTGTTCGATAGTCATGAAGAAGCAACAAAAGGGGGGGCAACGAATAAACAGGGGGCTGCTTTCGGGGCATAACGACCGAAGAAGCAGCGTCAGGATGCAAAACAAGCAACCGAGGGGGGGATCGCTCGTATGAAACCACCGTATTTCAAGCAAGCAGACTTTAAACCAGTTCGTACGCTTCGGCGAGCGCCCCGATCACCGACGCTTGGTCACCGCATTGCGAAAACGCCAATCCGGAAAGGTTGCGGAATCCATCAAGGGCGTGGCGATAATAGGCCAGTTCGGCTTGTTTGACATACCGGCGACGCAGTTCGTCGGACAAATCGCAGACACCGCCGCCGATAACGAGCAGATCGTAGTCACCGATGTAGTTGATCATCAACATGGCAACGCCGAGTGCCGCGGCTTGGTCATCAAACAATTCGATCGCCAACGGATCGCCTGACGAGGCAAGTTCACGAAGCTGTTTGGCTTTATCCTTGATCGAACAATCAAGCGAATTCAGCGGATGATCGCTCCATTGTGGCAGCGACAATCGGTAACCAAGCTGATGCGTTAACGCGGTCAATGAAATTGCGGACTCGGCTGAGCTGTAGGCATTTCCGACTTTGAGTTGACGATCATGATCGTAACGAAACGCGTCGTACGGCAGGAATACGTGTCCCGCATGCCCGGCACGGCCTTCGCGACCTCGGACCACTTTGCCTCGCGACACTTCGCCACCGCCCAGCCCGGTGCCAACCGCCAAGAAAAACAACGAGTCAAGCTTGTCGGGTTGATGATCGTTCGGATCGATCGGGGGGGCGTCGTTCCACTGCATTTTTTCGGTGCGTATCACATACTCGCCCAGCGCCGCAGCTTGACCGTCGCCAAGGTAGCGAACCGGGGTTTGGGCTCCGGTTTGCGATAACCGCGTTTGCAGGTTTTCGCGTATTCCAAAATTGACCCAATCGGGATGCGCCAAATTCGGGGTGGTCAACAACACGCCATCAAGCGTGGCGGGACCGGGAGTAGCAATGACCAACGATTGGACATCGGCGATCGTGCCCTCGAGATGCTGAAGCTCGCTGATCACTGCATCATGCAGATCGTCGACCGTCGCCTGAGGCCCTTCACTGGACCGCGTCGGAAATTGATCAGAGATTTTTAGGATCTCGTGGTTCTCGTTCCCGATCGCGACCGTCGAAGTCGTGCCACCTACATCGATCCCTACAAAATATTTCACGGTGAACCCTCCTGAATAACATTCGCCAGGCGAAAAAACGCGGACGCTGGACGAAACGACGCGGAGCCCACCTTCAGAATACCAGCGAACAGTAGCGGTGCGGCGCGATCCGCCCGGTTGGCGCGAGTAAAATGTTCAAATTAGATCGGTGCCGCATCGCCTTACCGCCGCACTGCCGCACCGCAAAAAACGGCGGGCTAGTGTCGATGTGGCAACGCGGACATCGCTTTCCTGCGGCCGCCGCGGCGTTAGCTGTTTTGTTTCGCGAACGCTCGCATGTCGCTTTCGATGCCTTCGAGTCGTTTGACGATCGTTTGTCCAGCCGCATCGAGGTCTTGCGAATCCTCTGGCGAGACTCGCGTGAAGACATACAGCTTGATCTTCGGCTCGGTGCCGCTTGGACGCGCCGCGACGTAGTTGCCTTCCTCGTCCAAATCCAAAATGATCAGGTCACCCTTGGGGCCGGAAAGTGCCGATTTCTCGCCGCTGGCGACATCCAACTTGGTTTGACTTCCATAGTCGCGGATCTGCTTGACTGCGATTCCTGCAAGCGATTTTGGTGGCGTTTCACGGAACGCTTTCATCAACCGCTGCATTGCCGCCATGCCTTCGCTGCCCTCCATCACCAAGTTGATCAATGCTTCCTTGTGGTAGCCATGTTTTTGGTGCAGATCGGCCAGACGTGTGTGCAGCGATTTGCCTTGAGCTTTCAATTCGGCTGCCAATTCACTCATCAACATGCAAGCGACTGCACCATCTTTGTCGCGTGCGTATTGTCCCACCAAATAGCCATGCGATTCCTCGGTGCCGAACACAAATTGGTCGGGACCTTCGCGATCGATGACTTCGGCAATGTATTTGAACCCGACCAACAGATCGCCAACACAACGGACGCCGTAATCCTCGGCGATACGTCGGATTAGTTCACTGGTGACGAGCGTTTTGACAACGTAGTGGTCCGCGGACAACGTTCCAGCGGCTTCGCGTTTGCTGAGCACGTAGTCGGCAAGCAGTGACCCGATTTGGTTGCCGTCAAAGGTGCCCCATGGGCCTGTGGAATCGGTGGTCTTGGGGGCGGCGACTCCGAGCCGGTCACAATCGGGATCGGTCGCCAAGATCAGGTCGAGTTCTTTGGACTGGGCATATTGGATGGGTTCGTCAAAGACCGCTTTGTTTTCGGGATTCGAGACGTGTCCCGGAACGTTAGGAAAGTCGCCACTTTTTTCTTCATGAGGCCCATAGACTTCGACGCTCTGGAACCCGTCACGCTCTAGCAGGGGCATCACGGCGGCGGCACCAACACCGTGCAGCGGCGAGTACAGGATTTTAGCGTCACGCGGTCCGGAAAACGCCTGGGCTGCAGCGGCGTCGAGAAACGCCTTATCAATTTCGTCGGTGACCACTTCGACGCGTCCATCGGCCAAAGCTTCGGCAAATGGGACCGCCTTGATCTCTTGGCACGACATCACTTGTTCGATGATCGCTTTGTCGTGCGGCGGCAACACTTGAGCTCCGCTGGACCAGTAAACCTTCACCGCGTTATCGCTTGGCGGATTGTGGCTGGCGGTCACCATGATTCCGCAATCACAATTTTTGTGACGCACCGCGAACGACAATTGCGGCGTCGCTCGATAATCGTCAAGCAAGTAGACTTTGATTCCTGCCGCGACCATGATTCCGGCGCACAGTTCCGTAAAGTGGCGTGATTTGTGCCGAGTGTCATACGCGATGGCGCACGACAATGCGTCGCTGCGTCCTTGGCGTTTGGCGTAATCGACGACGTAGTTGGCCAATCCTTGGGCGCTTTCACCGATCGTGCGGGCGTTGATCGCGTTAGAGCCGATTGGATACATCCGGCCGCGGCGTCCTCCGGTACCAAACGGAATGATCGTCCAAAAAACATCATCCAATTTCTGCCACTGTTGTTCGCGGATGTGTTTGGCCACTTCCTCGCGGTACGGGGCGTAGCGATCTTCGGTTAACCATGAACGAATGTGGCCGGCCGCAGACTTGCTGATCTTTGACTCGCTCGCAGCGGTTTCAACAGCGGATAGTAGTTCTTGCACGAATCGCTCCGGAAAAGTATTCAGTAATCAAAAAAACAGTGGCAGGGTGCCCGACATGCTGGTTTCGCAGTTAAGCTAATCAAACTAAAACGCGTGTCAGTCAAACCAACGCTTCGTTTTACATGAATAGCGTGCGGGGCACGAATCGGCACCTTTGGCTGACGCACCCTCGCGGATACTCCTTGCAAGAATGTGATTCTATTTGTTTTGCAGGGTCACTGGCAACGTGGGGCGACAAAAACTAACCCGCTTCGTTTCACTCTTCCTTCTCATTCATCAGACTATCCTTCATGAGCGATTTAATCATTAGTGTCAGTGGGCTTCGGGGTATTGTGGGCGAGTCGCTGACGCCGGATGTCGCGGTTCGCTTTGTAGGGGCCTATGCCTCGAAATTGCCCGCAGGACCGATCGTGGTCGGTCGCGACGGTCGCAGCAGCGGAATCATGCTGAAGCAAGCGATTATTGCCGCGTTGACCGCCTGTGGTCGCGATTGCATCGATGCCGATGTCGCGGCGACACCGACCGTCGGCGTGTTGGTGCGTCAACGCAACGCTGCGGGAGCTGTACAGATTTCCGCTAGTCACAATCCTCCGCCCTACAACGGTATCAAACTGTTTGGGCCCGACGGACGCGTCTTGGATGCCGTTACCGGCGGATCGATTCGCGACGCCTATCTGGCGGGCGAAGCGGCGTGGTGCTCGTTTGACAAGATTGGATCGGCAACCCCCGAGTCGGATCCGCATGCCGATCACTTGGATATGGTGCTGGCGACCGTCGATGTCGACGCGATCGTCAAGGCAAAACACCGCGTGTTGCTGGACAGCAATCATGGGGCAGGCGGTTTGCTTGGCAAGCGATTGCTCGCCGCACTCGGGTGTGACGCGGTGATCGTGGGCGACACGCCCGACGGCAATTTTGCGCATGTTCCCGAACCGACAGCCGACAATTTGACGGGGATTGCCGAACAAGTTCGCCAGCACGGTTGTAGCGTCGGATTTTGCCAGGACCCTGATGCTGATCGTTTAGCGTTGGTCGATGCCAATGGCCGCTATATTGGCGAAGAATATACTTTGGCACTGTGTGTCAAACTCGCGATGCAACACGAAGCAACTCGAGGTGCGATCGTGATCAACGGTGCGACCAGCGGGATGAGTGAGCGATTGGCAGCCGATGCAGGGGTCGAGGCGTTTCGCAGCAGCGTTGGCGAAGCCAATGTCGCCGATATGATGATCGCGAAACACGCGAAATACGGCGGCGAAGGCAATGGCGGTCCCATCGATCCGCGAGTCGGATATGTTCGCGACAGCTTTGTCGGGATGGCGCAAGTGTTGGATCTGATGACCGCGACCGGTCAAAGCTTGGCGGAACTAGCGGACGGATTGCCAAAGCTGCACATTCACAAATCCAAGGCCGAAGTATCCGCAGACAAGCTGCCGCGACTATTTGAAACGCTGGTCGCGAGCCACCCCGATGCAAGTGCCAGCACCGGTGACGGGCTGCGATTGGCATGGGCCGACAAATGGTTGTTGGTCCGCGGCAGCAACACCGAGCCGATCGTGCGTTTGATTGCCGAAGCGGAATCCGAGACCGAAGCCCGTTCGTTATGCGATAACGCCGCGGCAAAATTGGCCGAGATCGCGTAAGCGAACTCTCCCCGTAGCGAAACTCGTCAACGGCTTGTTGATTTATTGAGCCGCTCGCGCGTCAGCGGCCGAGTCCCACGCACTACCGGGTGCCTTACGGCCCACGGCTCACTCCATCGACTAGCCTTTGCGGGCGATTAGATCGTCGAGTTCTTGCTTTAGCTTGGGCAGGATCTCGTCATAGCCAAAGGCGCCGAGCGCCTCGGTGCCTCGTTTCAAGTTGACTTTCGCTGGTCCGCACCATAATCCGAGATCGGCATCGTCGGTTTCGCCGGGACCGTTCACGCGGCATCCCATCACGGCAATCGTGATCGCATGGTTTTTGGCGTATTCGGTCATCTCTTTGACGCTGGCGGCCAATTCAATGAACGCTTCGTTTTCGACCCGTGAACAACTCGGGCAACTGATGATATTCAGCGACGAATCATCAAACACCACGACGCTGCGTACTCGGCCGCTATAGATGTCTTGCACGATCGAGCGGCCCGCATCGATCTCTTCGGGTTTACGATCGTTGGGCAGTGTTAGCGAGACGCGAACCGTGTCGCCGATTCCCTTGCCAATCAATTGCTCAAAAGCGATCCGTGTTTTGACGATTCCATCGGGCGGCATGCCCGCTTCGGTCACACCGAGATGCAGCGGGACGTCGGGGCGCAATTCGGCAAACCGTTTGTTGACTTCGATCACTTTTCGTGGATCGCTGTCTTTGAGCGAAACGACGTAACGGGTGAAGTCGAGCGAATCGACCAATTCACAATGTTCCCGTGCCGATTCGATCATTGGGGTGATCGAGTCCGCAGGATCGTACTTCTCTTTTTTGGCGGGATCCATGCTGCCGCAATTCACGCCAATGCGGATTGCACAATCGTGCTCTTTCGCTTGATCGATGATAAACCGCACCTTGTCTTGCCAAGGTTTGTCGCGTTGATGGTGGTACAAATGGCCGGGGTTGTAGCGAATCTTGTCGACGTAGGGAGCGACTTTTTCGGCCAAACGAAAGTTCTCTTGCAAATCGACCGCCAAGTTCGCGGTCGTCTGTTTGCGAATTTCCGCCAGCGCCTCGGCATCTTTGTCACTATCCACCGCGATGCGAACCACGCCGGCGCCCTGCTCGCGAAGCGCTTCGGCTTGCGCGACGGTGGCATCGATATTTTGTGTCTTGGTCGCGGTCATGCTTTGGACTGCGATCGGATGGTTATCGCCGACGGTGATCGAGCCGATTTGGACGCCGCGTGTAGGGTTACGTTGAATCGTCATCTTCGTTTTGGTTAGCTGGAATTGGACGCAGGGCTAGCGGATACCATAGCGGATGCCTGCCGTTTTCCCTAGTAGTTGGCCAATATCAAGAGGCGGGGGGGAGGGTCGTAGTACAGTCGTTGCTGTGTAAGTCCGGAAGCGGGCATTACCGCTGTAACAGGGCGGCGCCCAATTGGGCGACGAAGGGGACCATTTCGCGATGTGCCCGCTGCATCGCTTCGGCCGATCGCGTAGGGACGCCGTTTCGCTGCAAATTGTTAATTTCGCTGCTCAATTGCTCCCAGCCGTCCATCAAATGACTCGCTTCCCGTTGTAAGTCACCGAAATCCGCACGTGAATTTAACTGAGCATGCAGTCGTTTTGCATGAATATAGAAATCTTTGGAACCATCGACCAGCGAATTACGGCGGCTTTGAGAGGTGATATAGCGGCTAAAACGCTGCACATCGGCGTCCAAATATTCGGCATGACCCTCCAGCGATGCTGCGGCCTGAACCAAGCTAGCCAAGTCGACGGGGGTGCCGCTCGACGCAGAGACGTTCAATGCTTGTCGCAATTGCTCACAAACGCTGTCGATTTCGACAATCGCGCTGTTGGGGACCGTTCCCATTTGAATGTACGAAGCACGCAGCGAGTTCCAGTCCGCATCGATCTTTTTGAATGTCGTCGCCAAATCACGCATCGACGCATTCCGCGCGGTCGCTGTCTCGAGTTGCCGACATTGGTCGTACAGCCGGCGACTCGATTCCATCACCCGAATTTGCTCGGACGGATTCAGTGCGACCATCGATCGCAGCGTCAGCCGGTCCAAAATATTGCCCACGCTCGATTCCAGACGGACCGAAGCCGCACGCACATCCACCGCACTGGTCGGCGGCGGAATCCAAAGCAGCGCATACGTTTGATTCGCAACATCGCGGATCCGATCCAATCGCCGATTGAGATGTCGATCGTTGATCGCGGCGACGCGGCGACCCAGTGGACTCCATTGACCGACGAACTCGGTGAATCGTGACACTACATCCTCGTAGCTGCCTTCGGCGACCGATTTTGCTTGGCTGAGAAGTTTCTGCTGCAACAATCGGCAATCGTGCGTCAAGGTTTCGGCATCACGGCTGGAGATCGCTGCCAACTGCAAATCATCAATCAGCGTTTCCATGCACGTTGATGCGACAATCATCAAGTCACGAAGTTGCGTGCGATCGAATTGAGGCCCGATATTCAGACGGCGTTCCATCGATGCGATCAATTGGTCGGCACGCCGAATCGAAGCCGAACATTCGCTGTCAAGTTGGTCGAGTGAACGCAGACTGAACGACAATTGTCGCCAACGTGAATCCAATTCGGCATACGGCAACGCAATCGGTTGCAACGAGGCGAGATTGTCACAGCTTTGGATCAGCGTGCGAGCGTCGGCTGCAATCCGATACGCTTGTGGCAACAACGGGCGAATGCTGGGATTGCGCACCGAATGCTCGCGTAGATCGACGACCAAGCGGTCAACCGTGACGTAGAAATCGACCAATTCTTGAGCAAAATCGGCTGCTTCACGACTGCGGACGTTGATCCGAGGGACTTGCGTGGCGGCGGTGGCGCGGTTGGCATCCGCACGACTGGGAAACGGCGAGGGAGCGATTTCAACATTCGTGGGCTGATTCGGATTTCCCGGACGCGGCTGGCTCGGTTGTGTCGGCGGAGGCGGTTGCGTCGGCAACCGATTGCGTTGCTCTCGTTCCAATTGAGCTTCGGCAATCGTGCGAAACAAACTTTCGATCAACTCGCCACGCTGGGCCACTGCAGGACGCGACGTCGTCAAAACGAACACGAAAAGAAAAACGCTGCTTGCCGAGCGGAGCAGGAGCGTGCGATTGCGATGCGACATGAGAAATCCAGTAGACGGTGATCCGAAGAGGTCTCTGGATTGTAGCGCAGACGCCGTGAAAAGCCCAGTCGAATTGGGCGACGGGCATCGCCATTGGATCCCATGCCATTTACTTTGGGTAGCGCTCGCGGCGCGAGCCGTCCGGTTGCAGCGAATAAAACGTTCGAAATTGACCGAGCGAGGGCCAGCGCCGCTCCGCTACAAATGCGACCCGTTTAGTGCCAAAGCCGAAAGTGCCATTTCCACCAGTGCTCACCACTGCCGTAAAAGCGGCAAGTCGTGATCAACCGGCGCGGCGTTGGCTGATCCGTGATGTTGTCTCGGTGCGTCCGAGTTGGCTGATGCTGCGGTCGCTCAGCGGGTAGCGAATCCGGCTGACGGCGTTCTGCATCGCGATCGCGTCACGAAAACGTCGGTTCGGCACCGGATCAATGGCTTTGCGAATCAGGGCGACAAAATCGCTAGACAATCCGCGACGAAGTTTTTGGTATCCCGGCAACGGGGCTTCGAATGGATAGTCCGGCAGTTCGCCGGACAGCATGCGGTACAGCACCAAGCCGAGCGAAAAAACATCGCTGCGAAACCCAGGGTGCCCCATGGCTTGTTCGGGAGCCATATAGCCAAGCGTGCCCGATGCCGAGACATGTTTCCCGTTCCTTTGGATTCGTGCCAAGCCAAAATCGGTCAACCGAATCGTCTGGTTCGCAAACAGAATGAAATTATCGGGCTTAATGTCTCGGTGCAGGACACGTTGTTGATGGGCATGGGCAACCGCATCGATCATTTGCAGTGAATAATCGACCGCGGTGGCGCGAGCCAAGCGGCGACTGAGCCGATCCGCCAACGTTTGTTCTCCCAGCGGAAAGACCATGACGAAATGGCCTTCGACGAACCGAGCGTCCTTCAGTTCCAAGATCCCCGGGTGCCGCAGCTTCGCCATGATTCGCACTTCGCGTTTCAGATCGTCGACCGATTGGGTGTTCGCGACATAGCGAGTGTCGGGGATTTTCAGCGCCACGCGTCGGTCTTCGATCGTGTCATGGGCCGCATAGACGGTGGCGAACCCCCCTTCGCCAAGACGGCTGACAATCCGGTATTTGTCCAACCGGCTGCCGATTCGCAGTGATTTTGGGTTCCCCGTTTCTTCGTCGAAAATTCTCAAGGAAGGTTCCATGGCATCTTTCATCAAAAGCGGGGGGCGTCACCTAGGCTGCAGGCCTGTGTCCGGGCGAAACGAGTCCAGGCCGGCTGCCGAGAATACGCGTAAATCAGTCGAGCCAGCTGCAGTGGCGTGCACAGGAATCCGTAATTTCGCGGCCAGTTTATCAGCGGCGGATTCCGCATCCTCGCGGATCTGTGGTGCACTAAGCCAAATGATCGTCACGATCGAGGCAGCTGTCACAGGAATCCTGTTCCCCAAGAGCCCTACTTTTGCGCAAGTGACCAACGTAGTCCGAATATTCGTCACAGCTTTCCAAGGTTCATGGGCGTTGTACTCACGGCGATGCCGACGCATTACAATGAAATCGCCCCCCGTAGCGGAAACACAATTCACCAACACACATCACTTACGCTCTAACCAGCTCCTTTACACCCTGGAATTATCTAATATGAAACTCAATCGACGCCAAACCTTGATCGCCGGCCTGGCTGCCGGGGTCACCACCGCCATCGCTCCCCGAACCCTGCGTGCCGCCAACGCAAACGATGAAATCAATGTCGGTTTCATCTCTTGTGGCGGTCGCGCCGGTGGGTTGATGAGCCAATTCAGTAAGGTCCCCGGGGTCAACATCGCAGGACTTTGCGATGTCGATTCCAAACGACTCGGGCTCGCCAAAGAACGATTCCCCAAGGCCCAAGGCTGGAGCGATCTTCGTGATCTGATCGCCAGCGATTCGATCGACGCGGTTGTCGTCGCTACCTGTAACCATTGGCACTGCTTGGCCGCAATTTGGGCAATGGAAGCGGGCAAGGACGTGTATGTCGAAAAACCCTTGTCGCACAGCCAATGGGAAGGTCGCCAAACCGTTGCCGCGGCGCGAAAGTACAATCGCATCTGCCAACTCGGCACCCAGCAACGATCCGACCCGATGCAGGCGGAGATCAAAAAATTCTTGCACGAAGAAAAAGCACTGGGCGAAATCACGTCTGCTCGAGTGAACCGCTATGGCATCCGCCCCTCGATTGGCAAACGTGACACGCCGCTGGAAATTGACAAGAACGTCGCTTACGACTTGTGGCTCGGCCCAGCACAAGACGAGCCGATCTATCGCAAAGCCTTGCATTACGATTGGCACTGGGTTTGGAATACCGGATCCGGCGAAATGGGCAACTGGGGCGTCCACGTGTTGGACGATTGTCGCAATAACGTCTTCCAAGACTCGGTCGCGCTGCCCACCCGCGTCTTCGGAGGCGGAGGCCGTGTGGCGCTGAACGATGCTGGCGAAACGCCCAACGTGCATTTTGCCTACTTTGATACCGGATCGATCCCGGTCGTGATCGGATTGTCGAATCTGCCTTCGGCGCCGGGTTCCAAGAGCAGTCCGAAGCACCCCGGCCCTAGCAGCGGTTACATCGCTTATTGCGAGGGCGGTCGTTACGAAGGTCAACGTGGTCGCGGAGCCGCCTACGATGATAAAGGCAAAATGATCAAAGAATTCAAAGGCAATTCGGGTGACGTCTTGCACCAAGCCAACTTCATCGATGCGGTCCGAACGCGTGACCGTGCCTCGCTGAACGCGGAAGTCGAACTCGGTAACGACAGCACCGGTTGGTGTAACCTTGCCAACATCGCTTTCCGCTCGGGTGAAAACTTCACCAATGCTGCGGCCTCGCAGTTGGATTCACCTCTGTGGAAATCGTTGCTCAATGAGATGGATACGCACTTGTCCGCGCACGGCATCCCGATGGAAAGTGACGAAATCAAGCTCAGCCCGATCTTGGAATTGGATCCGGAAACCGAGCAGTTCGTCGGCGAGCATGCCGAAGCGGGCAACGCGTTGCTGAAACGCCAATACCGAACCGGTTACGAAGTGCCGGAATTGGCGTAACGCTGCGGCATGGGTTGGCTTCGATTTTGCTGCGATGGTCTACGTTTAGGGCCATCGCGGCGGCCGGATCGGCAGTCGCCCCAATCGAAAGATCCCGCGGTTTACATTACAATTTCCAGTGACCCTTCTTTCTCATAGCACGCACACGAATCGACGCGGCACGAATGGCATTGGCACGATGGAATTGGCGTAGCGGACGTCCTGAAGATGACGCGGTCTACGAAAAACAAATTCAAGAGATTCGTGACAAGACACCCGTGCCCGCAATTTGGCTGTTTGGAAAAACGGGGAGCGGAAAAAGTTCGGTCGTGCGTTTTTTGACTGGGGCCGAAGACGCGACGATCGGCGAAGGCTATCGGCCCGAGACCAAGACTTCGCGGCGGTTCGATTTCCCCGATTCGCTCGAACCGCTGCTGTCGTTTCTTGATACACGCGGACTTGCCGAAGCCAACTACGACCCGAGCGACGATATCGCGGCGTCCGCCGATTCGACCCAGCTGATGATTGTCACGGTCCGCATCGCGGACCATGCGCTGCATCGTGTGATCGAACCGCTACGCCGGATTCGCAAAGCGTCACCGCATCGGCCGATCATGTTGGTATTGACCTGTTTGCACGAAGTGACCGGAGGGCTCGATTTGTCCGATGGCCCCGATCCTTTTGCGCACGCAGACGTTGCGGACTCGAAAACCCCGCCGGTCCCTGATCCGTTGCCAGCATTGATTCAGGAAAAAGTCAGTCAGTTCGCGGGATTGCATGATGCCGTGATCCCCGTCGATCTGACGCAGCTGGAGGACGGATTTGCGGATCCTAATTTTGGCGGCGACCGGTTGAAACATGCGATCTTGGACCAATTGCCGCTGGCGTATCGCCAAGCAATCCTGACACTCAACGACACGGAAACCGAAAACGCCTCGTCGCGACAAACCCGTGCTCGTTGGCAGGTGTTGGCGTCCAGCGCATTGGCCGGCACGGCGGGGGCTGTGCCCGTGCCTTGGGTCGATATCCCGATCGTGCTTGGCATCCAAACCCATTTGGCAATGAAGCTTGCCAAAATCTACGACCAAGAGATTACACCGGCACGATGGGCCGTGCTCAGCAGTGCCGCAGGCACCCGTGTCGCAGTGCGATTGGGGATGCGAGGCATTTTGAAATTTATCCCTTGGGTCGGGATCGCCGCCGGCGCAGCGACCTCGTTCGCGTTTACTTATGCGTTGGGCATGTCGTGGGATTGGTACTTTGCCGATTTGCGGCAAGGCCATGTGCCCAGTTCGGATCAGTTGAAAGAGATCTTCGCGGAAGAACTGAAACGGGGCCATGAACTGTGGAGAGCCAAATGAACTGGATTCGCGGCATCAGTTTCCGGTTTGTCGTGCTGTTCATTCTTTGGACGTTGCCGGTGGCATGTTATCTTGCCGTCGGATCGCTTGCGATTTATCAGACCGGTTGGTTTTACAAAATCGTGTGGCTGCTGCCGGGAATGTGGGGGGCCGCGTGGTTGATTGGAAAGGTGTGGAAGCCGCCCAAAGTGCACCGTTCCTTCTCCGGCAAACCCTTGTCGGCTCCCGACTTTTGGACGCCGCAAGATAGTTCGGCGATCCGAATTGTCGAAGACTATCGGCGAGAAGTGCAAGACATCGACGCACAATCGATCATGGATTTCAACCGCTACATTCGCGACGCCCAAATCTTGGCCGAGCGTTTGGCCAAACACTATCACAACCGAACCAGCGACGAGCTTTTTCATCCGCTGACGTTGGTGGAAATTTTGGCTGTGATTCATTTGGCGGCCGAGGATCTCGAACAATGGGTGCTCGCGTCGATCCCCGGCAGCGATCTGGCGACGATCGGTCAAATCAAGCGGCTACCCAAAGTGGTCAACGCGTTAGATGTCGTGCAAAAGGTGGTTTATGTGGGTTCGGCGGTGCTGAATCCCGCCAAAATGTTGGCGTATCCGCTGTGGCGAAAATCGGCCAATGTTACCGTCGAATTGCAAAACGAATTGATTCGCGGTTTCTATCAGCGGTTTCTTCGCCAACTTGGCTACTACCTGATCGAAATGTATAGCGGTCGCTTGCGGAGTGGATCGCGACTGTATCGCTCGGAGTTCTCCGAGATGGCAGATATCGCTCATGAGTTTGATCGGGGCGAAACCTCGATCGATGACCTCGATGATCTGTCGACCACGATTGCGGTGATGGGGCAAGTCAACGCGGGGAAGTCAAGTCTACTGAACGCACTGCTGCATAACCAAGTCGCAACCACCAATGTGTTGCCGGAAACACGCAGCGTGACGCGGCACCAATACAGTGTGCCGGGGTCGGCAAGCGAGGTGACGCTACTCGATACACCGGGGTATGACGAAGCTGACGTCAGTCGCTTCCAATTAGCTGAAATCCAGAAAGCGGCGAAGACTGCGGACATCATCATGTTGGTAATGGCCGCCAATTCGTCGGCGCGGGATGCCGATCGACAAATGCTCGATGAAGTCGCAGCGGTTTATGATCAAGCTCGCAGATTGAAGCCTCCGGCCGTGATCGTCGTGCTGACGCATATCGATTTGTTGCGACCGGTTCGCGAATGGGATCCCCCGTATAATTGGCGGCAGCCGCATACGCTAAAAGAAGAGTCGATGGCGGCGGCGGTGCAGTATGCCCGAGAGCTGTTTGGTGACAAAATCTCGGGGTATGCGTGCGTCTACACCGGAACCGAACACCCGATTGACTCGGGAACGCTTGACGATGTCGTTTCGGAAATGGTGGCCCATTTGGACCACGGACACGGCGCGGCAATCTTGAAAGCGTTTTATCGCAAATTGAGCGAAGACCGATTTAAAACTCTGAAAAACCAAGTCTTCCAGCTGCTCAAATCGGTCCGCTAGTGCTTTGTTCAGACTTTCGTCAACGTTCACCGAACGATCCCACACTGACGCGTGAGTTGCACTAACCGCGAATGATGGCTGGATGATACACGCGTTTTTCGCCTCGATTGCGTCACGAGTTTCAAGCGTGCCCTAAAACGTCTCGGCCAAGACTCGGTCAGAACTGGTACTGCTGGATGAACCGTTCGTCGATCCATCGTTTCAGCTGCCAACACCAACTCGCATGAAAGCTGTAGCCTTTGTACTGCAGCAGTGCTCGGCCATCGCCGGTGTTTAAGATTTTTAAAAACTCTTTTTGCGGTGTGAAACAGCTAAGTGTTGTTGCATTAATGGTTGCATGCAGATTCTTCCATAACACCGGAGCCTGGCGGACCGCGAACACACCCGCTTTGGGCGCAGGGTCGCTAAGGATCGTTCCACTGTCCCCCACCGCGAAGATGGGGCCGTCGGCGGTGGTACGAAGTGTTTGCTCGGTCGCCAGGAAACCTCGATCGTCGGTCGGCAGGTTCAGTTTTCCCAGTAGCGGTGGCGCAGCGGCGCCGGTCGCCCACAGCACCACATCGGCCGGTTGGCGGTTGCCGTGCGGATCGACCACTTCGTCCTGATTCACCTCGACAACCCGAAAATCAGTGGTCACGCCGATCGATCGCCGAGCCAACAAGTCTCGTAACCGTTGAACGCTATGGGGGCTCAATCCGTCCGCAATCTCGTCGCCACTTGTCACAATCTCAATCGAAACGGGCTGCTTTGGAAACAGATGTTTTAAGCGGGTGTGAACGCAAAAGGCAATTTCCACTCCCGCAACACCGCCGCCGACCACCACAATTTTCGGAGGCCGGTTGGCTGTGTCTTGGCACTGAACGACGCGTTGGCTGAATCGCTCAATAAACGTTTGCATCGGTTTGATCGGAACGATACTGGGCGATTCGTGCTGGTCCCAGCCAGCGGGCATCGAACCGATCCCGATCGAGAGTGCGTCGAACGTCAACGGTGCGTGATTTGCAAAACGCAGCGTCTGAGTTTCGACATCGAGCCCGATGCATTCGTCCAAGATCAATTCCGCCCCTGCCTTCTCTGCAAGCGGCCCAAGCGGAATCTGCATCTCGTCGATCGAAAACTGATTCGCCAACGTCCCAGGTAACATCCCCGAATAGGTGGTAAACGGAAACTTCGAGATGCAAACCAAGCGGCAGTTCGGGATCGGCGAATCGATCCAGCGACGAACTACTTCCGCGTTCGTGTGCCCGATTCCGAGCAGGGCGATGCAGTGAGGATTCAAAATTGGACTATTCCATCAGACGCGAGAGGGTTGTGAACGGTCAAAAACTTCATACGTAATCAAATGCATCGGCGACATTCATTCAGGCCGCATCACATGCCCAGGCCGTTTTGTTATTAGGGCTAGTGATGTCTTCCCAACTTGTCTGGGCGAACACCTAGCCGGCAACACTCCTGCGGGGCAAAGCACAGGTGAACCGCGAAGCCCCCACCGACTCGGACTCCTTTTGCTCGGCCAACAATTGGCGAAACTGAGGTAGAATCTTCTCCGCAGCGATCTCTCCCATCTCGGCCAATTGGGGAGCGCGAGTGAAATCGGCAAAATCAAACGCGGATGTATCGACTGCGATCATCAGATCAACGGCTTTGGTACGCAATGCGGTGATCTCGTGATCTTGAACTTCGTTAACTCGCATCAGTGTTTCTAAACGCCCGGGGCGACGCATCTCCTCGGTCGGCGTGGACGGGGTACTGCCAGCGAATTGAGGTGACAATTTTGCTGCCACATCGACTCCGACAACAAGATCCGCACCGCGATCCAATAGCAAGTCGGCCGGCACATTGTTAAAGATGCCTCCATCGACCAACGCCATTCCGTCACGCAGAATTGGACGAGCAATTTTGGGTAGGTTGATACTTTCGAGCACCGCATCCACGGCGTCGCCACGATCGCGGATGACTTGGCGGCCGCTCACCAAGTCAACTGCAACCGTGCTCAGTGGAATCTGTAACTGATCTAGCTGGACCTCCCCAAAGTGGTTGCGAAGCATCGGTTCCCAGCCGCCGGTCCAAAATTTGGTCGCCATAAACCACTGGTTCCCTCGCGGCAGGTGCCGAAAAAACCAACCTGGCGTCAGGTCTTCTTTGAATGTTCGAATTGTCCGTTCGATCTCCCAGCCGAACGCGTAGGGAAGTGCCACCAAAGCGCCGGCGCTGGTACCCGAGATCAGATCGAAGTAGATGCCCTCGCGTTCGAGCGCCCGCAGTACTCCCAGGTGCGCAAGGCCCCGCGCCGCACCACCGCCCAATGCCAGACCAATTCGCGTGCCATGAACGTGACGGACGAGTCGTGATAGACTCTGCCGGTGATGCCGCGAGGCCACTTGAGGCTTACTGTCTAAGCTGATTTTGAAGTCAGGCTGAGCCAACGGGCTGGCGATCTCTGGGACGCTTGGCGGCTGCTTCGCGTCCTGCGTCAACCACATCCAATAGATCCGCGACGCCAGCACGGGTTGAGCTTGCAGCAACGTGTGCAGTCGATAGGTCGCTTGGCCCAGGTCGTCCGGAGTGACCAACCACCATACCTGTTCACATTGCGGCAGGATCGCAGCGAAGGTTTCCACCGACAGTGCCGGAGAAAGATTTACCAGCGTGGCATCCTCGCGACGTTGGTGGTCGAGCACATACTTGCGAACCCACTCGGACTTTTCACTGCCGCTTAAGTCCGCGGGAATGCGGCAGCTTTGGAAAGACGATGAATCGGATGTGGCCACTCGAGTGGCTTCTTCGCTGATCACACAAACTTGATCCCCTTCGGCCGCCAGTGCTCTGGCAACCAACGCTGCGAAAAACATCGTCCCCGAGTGTTGGTTGACCAAGCCGATCACGCGAGGTCGACTGCGTCGTTGTTGTCCGTGCGTTTCTCGGCGAAGCCGAAAACCGAGCGTGCGACAGGCGTTGGCGGCTAAACCGGGGACCGACAAGATCAACTTCTGAAAAGCATCTTGTTTTAGTTCGAGTAATTCGCAATCCATCACCGCCGTCATCATCACCGCTCGGCGACCGCCGGTCAGCATCGAGATTTCACCAAAATGTTCGCCGACATCGAGATGATCGATAAAACGAGCGGTCCCTGCAGGCGATGCTGTTTCAATTTTTACGCGACCTTTAACCACAATAAACATGCTGTCGCCAGGATCATCTTCGGAAAACACGACATCGCCGCTGCGAAACGCGATCAACTGGCACGCGTCGATCACCTGCTGAGCATGGACGTCATTGAGTCCACAGCAAAGTTGGCTTGATTGCAATATCTCTTTTAGCATGATGTCGTCTCTCCCGCCGACCACGCGTCGGCGTATGATCAAATTATCGCCGGTTGTCAATCACTTCATTGTGTTCGAAATCACTGACGTTAGGGAAAAGTCAGAAAAAAGATTTTGAAGAATCCGGCGAAGTATGGTTCTCACGCAAACTATATCTAGAAATTAAGCCTCAGCGTGATGAGATGACTGTACGCACAAGGCACCTCTCCTGAGCTGTAGCTTGACAGCGGTCGGACCGTCCCTTTTTGGCCTCGTCCGGGTGAGGCCCGGCCCCGCATCAAGGCTTACAGTGTGTCTCCACTTGCTCGGACGCTCTCACTCGTGAAACATTGAAGACAGATTAAGTCGTTAGCCGCTTTGACCAACGCTTTAAATCATTTTCTCTTTTCGAGTTTGTGCATTTGTTAGCGTAGCGGAAGTCGTCAAGACTTTCGTCCCCTTGTCCCCTGTCCCCACGTCCCATGTCCCCACGTCCCATGTCCCCACGTCCCATGTCCCCACGTCCCATGTCTCCCGTAACTCACACGCGGGTTCCGCTATGCAAGCAGGTCTCCTCGCCGGCGCTACACGATCATCGAATTAGCTGAGCCGACCCTACGGACTCGAGCCCAAGCGGCTCTGGGGAGGAAGGTTGTGACTATGAGGTTTTCACGGCTTGATGTAAGCGTAGCTGAGAGATTCGCCAGAGCACTTGTGGCGGCCTTGCCGTGGCACTCTATGATAGCGGGGGCGGGCGGTTTACCGCTGATACGTCGTGCTCGGAAAAGATCTCTCTTGGCAGGTCAATCTTGTCGGTAGATAATTCCATTCATCAGTGGCAAGCGACGGGTGAAGGGAATCTCGCCCGCGTCTTGCCGCATCGTGTTTGGATTGTCGCTGCAAACGAGAACGCAATCGTATGTGGCAATCCAAACGATTCGGATGTAATCATTCGACCACAGGTGTGTTATCTCTCTTTAATCTTTCAGGGATGGATGTGAGCGAGAGCAAGGGAATTGACGCACAATTATCGAAGGAGCTTGATTCGATGAAGACAACACCGCCCTGCGATCTTTGGGGTATGAAGACCTCGACATTCGAAATCGATGTTTTGCCCAATTCGCAAGCAAAGAAGGAGCTGGTCGATTGGATCGACTGCCAGCTGCAAGCATTGTTAGATTCGCAGTCAAAATTTGCGAGTCCTCAGTCATTGCACGATGCAATGGATCCGCAGCAGTTGGGGCGGTAGACGGAGCGCTGGAAACGACACCACGGCCGCTCATCACGATGTCGCCAAGGATGAGGTGTCGGCAAATGCGAAATCCCCCACGAACGGATTCGTGGGGTTTTGCTTTTTTTTTGCGACGACCTTTTTGCGACCACTTTTTTGGGGGCGACGATCGCCTGCTTATTCCCAGCCGACCGGTTGGGTCCACGCCTGTTGCTTCTGATCTTTGAACGATGGATCCACGGGCGGTTTACTGCTGGTGACGACGGCTCGCACATAAAGCTCGTCACCCGTCAATTTGTACTCGGGCGTCGCCGATTCGCTGGTCGCCACCACCGCTCCTATGCGATGTTCATCCACGCCGTCTCCCTTTTTGAGCGTGGCAATGAACTTGGTCTCGTAACTCGTATCGGGCTCGGTCTCTATCGCGAGCGACAATGTCTGACTTTCCTTGTTGAATTGCACATCGGATAATGTCACGCCGCTGGACGCATAGAAGTCGCCACGTTTCATCGCCCGAATCAAATGCTCGGGAGTCAAGTACTTGCTGCGGACCATCACCCAGCCGCGTCCTGGTCGCGAACCCGCCTTGCCGTGATATTCGTGTGAATCATCGGTGCCGATTCCCATCAACGGCGGAATGTCCAACGAGGTTTGACGAATCGCGTTGGCGATATCCCACATCCGTTCGATGCTGGGATGATCATCGTCGCCGAGATGATTCACACCGGGGTGTCCATTGTAGACCTCGAAAAAACGCTCCGATACGACTGCGGCCAAGTCCTCGGCGGTGATCGCGTAATGAAAATTAGGATGGTTTACGTGAGGCAGAACCTCGCGGCCATGTTTCTTCTCATGCTCGAGGATCGCACGCAAGTTATTTTCGATCGCTTGACGCACGGTTTCGCCACCGACCGGTTTGATGACTTCGGCCAAATTGGTGGCGTTAATGTGAACCGGTTTGCCCTCGGCTTTATCGCTGATTTCTTCGGCAGGAATCAAAATGAATTTGCCCGTTTCCTCGACGAGATAGCGAAACTCGTCCATCGGCTTCAGTCGGACTTCGTGATCTTTTTGGCCCGCTTCGCCTCGGGTTTCCACCCATGCGTCTCCGAAACGATCTCGGTAACGATCCAGTATGCCCTCGTCTGCTCGCTTGTGGATCGCGGACACCGCCATCCAGCGCATGCCTTCGCTCAGCACGTTATGGTCAGTCAACGCGAGAAAATTGTAGTCGCGTTGGCGATACCAATCCGCGATCATCTCGGGGAATTGGTCACCATCGCTCCACAGCGAATGCGTATGCAGGTTGCCCTTCCACCATCGAGCCGCGGGATCCGTGTTAGAGGACTCTTGTGCCGCTACATGCAGTGGCAAGGCAAGAAAAAACAAACTCGCTAGGATCCAGTGTTTCGACATAATACTTTGTTTTCGCATGTTACTTTGGTTCGGGCCAATTCAGGTGTTTGTGTAGAAATGCAAAAGTTCCAAGCCCACGAATGGTATGGGGACCATTGAAAAATTCGATCGTGGTGGAATCGCCGAGTCCGAGTTCGTCGTAATGACGCCGCACTTTAGCATATTCCGCTGCCACCCATTCATCCGGCGCGACACCATCTCGATGTCCTCGCTCGACCATGAATGGGCGGGGAGTCATCATACAAGCAAGCTCGGCATAGCTGGCAACGTTTCCCATGTTCCACTCCCAAATTTCATATTCGCCGGTGAAGACATAGCTAGCCCGATAGAGGTTGCTGGTCGTTTTTCCGATCCACTCATTAAAGTCGGCGGAACAAATCGACAATGCATATTGTGGGACAAAAGGGGGCACCCGCACTGCGGTTTTTCCTCCGTACGAGATGCCATAAAACGCGATCCGATCGGGATCGACATGGGGCAGCGTACAAATCCACTCGAGCGTTCGTTCGTGTTGAGGGATGATGTAACTAAACAGCGATCGCTTCAGCGGATTGGATTTTCGCTGGATTTCACGAAACGCATCGCCGCCACGATAAGGATTTTGTGGTGCATAGACAATAAAACCGCGGAGCGCAAGTTCGGCCGCAAAGCCGCGTTCTAAGAATCGATCCTTGCGTTGATCCAACGTGCTAAGGGCGGTGCCTTCGAGTCCGTGTTGGCAAACAACAACCGGGCGTCGCTCGCCGGGCTGCAAATCGGTCGGCAACAATAGGATACCGCCAGCGATCACGTCCTCGAAAACATCCAGCACCACTTCGTATCCCTTAAACTTCTCTTCATCAATCATTAACCGAGAACGGGGGTTGATCGGTAGCTTTGCGTGCGGAAGTCGTCCAATCACCTCGTCGTAAAATTCGTCACGGTACGCTTGGGTTGTTTCAATCCAAGATTCGACGGTGCTGCGATTCGCTTTTCCCCAGTGCTGATCACGAATCCGCGGGCTGTCGCGGACGAGTCGTTGATTCCGCTCGACCAGTTCATCGATCTGACGTGACTGCCGAGCCGACGCATCCACCAGCGGTAAATGGGGCACCAGTTTTTCGGGCGCTTTTAGTGTTGCGGGCAACTTCAGTCCGGTTAAAAACGAGGTTACCGCGGGAATACTGCCTGCGGGGCCTGTTCCTTTGTCGCTTGCCACGAATTCGATTTTCTCGGGGCAGCCCAGCGTTTGGTAATGCGACCTCGCGCGAGAGAATTCGTCGCGTACGGTGGCGAGCGGCGGGGTACGAATGCGTCCGGGGGCCGCTCCGCCTCTTCGGCCTGGCGTGACCGCAGCCGGTCCATCGACTTCGGGAACGCCGCATGCTTCGATCGTCAGACGTCGTGGTGCAATCAGCGAGGCGATGTCAGCATCGGCAAACTCGGTCAGCAAGCTCCACACGTTACGGTAGATCGGTTCACGCCAAATCTGTTCGCGGTTGTCAAAATAGCCGCATACCATAGCGGATTCGATTCGCGTATCGATCGCGGAGGCATAAAATGCTAACAAGCCGCCTTCGCCGACACCTGCGACGCCGATCGGTCGGTGCTGCTGCTGGGATTCGCGTCGGGCGACAAAGTGATCGACTGCGGCAAGGATTTTTTGCACTTCGTAACCGATCACATGGCGTCCGATTTCGAACGAGGTGCGGTAGACAAATTCGCGATGAGGTTGGTTTGTGAACGCGACCGCTGGATTCCCTGAAAATTCGTGATCGCGATTGATCAAAGTGGGAACCAACACCTCGCATCCTTGTTGGACCCATTGCAGCACAAAGGGGTTGGCATCGGAATCAGCCGTCAATCCCACCAAGGCTTCCGGGCTCCAGTCGGCATCGGGGATCGCAATCACGCTGGCGGTGAGTTCTTGCCCTTTAGGGGACAGCAGTAATCCTTCGCCGGTGACGCCGTCCATCACGGGCCAGCGGACATGGCGGACGATGCACTCAGTAGAGCTTGCCAAAATCGGAGCGGGTGATTGAAAGTCGTCTTGCGAGATGATCATCTGAAGCGTCGGCTGATCGACACGGGGATCGACCGCGCCAATGATTTTGGCGAATCGCTCTCGGTTTGCTTGAACGCTTTGTAAATAGCGGTCTTCGGATGCATAATCGCGATGCCAATTTCGCTGGCGTCCGTCGCTGGATCGGCTCAATTCACGCTCGGCAAAGCGATTGATCCCACGCACCATCCACTCGTCAAGTGGTTCCTCGAGTAACAGCGGCTGCGTGTCCGGCAGCGTTTGTAGCTCTGCCGTCGCCCTAGTGGTATTGTGGTCCTCGGCGGACGCGATGGTGAATCCAATCAACCAAACGGCACAAAGCATAGCGAGGCGGTTTTTGGGAACAATCAAAACGCGAGTGGACATTCGCATCTATAGACTTGTCGGTGGGAAGGCGAGCGAGGGTTTGAAGTCTTGACAGTCATTCTACATCATTCAAAAGTAGCCGTGTGTAGAATGAAATTTTGTTGATTTTTTGCGTTTCATTGTCCTCACTGTTCGCTTCCCCGCGACTTGCGGCCAATACCATCTGCTACATTGGCAGTCATGCCGGATTTAATTGTGCCGCGTATTTTGGACGTATACAATCAATCCCCCCCTGCCCAGCAACAAACCTGCCCGGCGACAATCCTGCTCGCTCTATACACTTGATCCCACCTCGCGAAAGTGTGAATGAATGAACTGTTTTAAATTCTTGCGATCTCCATTTTGTAACCTGTCGATCGCACTGATTCTGGGGTTAACCGTAGCGGCCCACTGCATTCCGCAGTCGTATGGCAATGACTCGGTTCAACCCAATCGCGAAGCGAAGAAGAGGCTTTCCGTAGCCACGTTTGACATTGATGCCACGCCGCCAGTCGGATTCATGATGGCGTATGATCGAGTCAAAGAACATGGTGAACTCGGGTTGCGGTGCCGCGGGGTCGTGATCATGGGGGCCGGGGAACCGATTGTGTTGTGTGCGGTCGATTGGATCGGGATCGGTAACCAAAGCCAGGATGTGTTTCGCGAGCGGATCGCCAAAGCTGCGGGAACTACACCGTCACGTGTTGCCGTTCACACGCTGCATCAACATGATGCACCCCGTTGTGATTTTGGTGCCGAATCGCTGCTGAACCAGGTCGGAGTCTCGGATTTGGGGGCTCACGATGGAACGTTTGCACGCCGGGTGATTGACCGTTTGGTAACAGCCATCGATGCGTCGCTGAAAACGGCCCAGCCCGTAACGCACGCTGGTTATGGAACCGCCGAAGTCAAAGAGGTTGCCTCGAATCGTCGACTGCAAGACGAGACCGGGAAAGTCGTAGCGACTCGCTATACCGCAACTCGCGATGCCAAGTTACGCGCTCAGCCGGTGGGGACGATTGACCCAGTGCTCAGTTCACTGTCGTTTTGGAATGGTGACAAAGCCGTGGCCGTGCTGAGTTACTACGCCTGCCATCCGCAAAGTTACTATCGCACGGGAATCCCGAGCCCTGATTTTCCCGGGATCGCTAGATTTTTTCGCAGCCAAGACGCTCCAGGACCATTGTACGTTCACTTTAACGGTGCGGGCGGTAACATCGGTGCTGGTAAGTACAACGACGGTTCGAAGCCGAACCGTTTGATCTTGGCAAAACGTGTCGCCAACGCCATGCAGCAATCCTTGCAGTCGACCGAAAAGTTTGCGATCGGCCCGGACGATGTGAATTGGACAAGCGTGGGAGCGGCGCTTCCGCCCGCGAAACACCTTGATCGGCAAACCTTGGCCGACGGGGTGTCAAAATGGGACGGTGTCAGTTATTGGGGAGCGCCCGACGAATTGGCGTGGCTGCTGCGGTGTGAAAATGGTCACAAGATCGATCTTGGTTGTCTATCGGTCGGCGATGTTCGCGTGTTGCATATGCCCGGGGAATTGTTTGTTGAATATCAGTTGGCGGCTAAGGCGTTGCGGCCTGATTTGAAGGTTGCGATGGCGGCTTACGGCGATTACGGTCCCGGCTATATCGGTACCGCCGACGCTTATAGTCAAGGCGGCTACGAGACAAGCCAAGCGGCGTCCAATGTGGCTCCGGAAGTCGAAACGGTTCTGATGGACGGCATCAAGTCGTTGTTGCAAGTCAAGGAGGTGGCACAGTGAACGTTCAAAAATCACAATTGATCCGAAAACGGGTAGCGAAAGTCGTCGAAACTTTCGATGCGGCGCGATCGGAGCCGAAATCCTTGCCGAATTTCGTTACGACAGAATCAACCATGATTGCTCATCCTCGGTTTTCAGACCGCTTGGGGTTGACGGCGATGTTCTATTTGGCCCCTTTGGTGATGTTCGGATTCGTGACTGGCGATCTCGCTGCCAAGGAGCCTGCTCGGGCTGATGCGGCTGCTTCCGCGATTGCGGCCGACTATTCCGACGAATTACCGCGGATCGCTCCGACCGAGCCTGATGCTGCGTTGTCTACATTCACGGTGGCGGACGGATTCCAAATGCAGCAGGTGGCTGCGGAACCGCTGCTCGGTAGCCCCGTGGCAATCGAGTGGGACGAACATGGCGCAATGTATGTCTGTGAGATGCGAGGCTACAGCGAAAATCGCGACGATGGCATTTCGACGATCGCCAAACTGACCGATTCCAACGGCGACGGGGTCTACGACAAGCGGGTCGAATTCGCCAACGGGTTGTTTTGGCCGACGGCGTTGTTTCCCTATGACGGCGGATTGTTTGTCGGGGATGCACCAGACCTGCTGTATTTGAAAGATACCAACGGCGACGGTGCAGCTGATGTCAAACAGCGAGTGTTGACGGGGTTCGGTACCTCGAATGTGCAAGGGTTGATGAACTCTTTTCGCTGGGGACTCGATAATCGGATTCATATCGCCTGCAGCAGTGTCGGAGGCGAGATTCGCCACGCCCATGCTGCCCCCGACGTTGCAGGGATCAGCATCCGAGGACGTGACTTGGCGTTTAATCCCCGCACGTACGAATTCGAACCGACCAGCGGTGCGGCGCAGCACGGGATGTGCTTTGACGATTGGGGACGCAAATTTGTTTCCTCCAACAGTGATCACATTCAACAAGTGATGTACGAAGACGCCGACATCGCCCGAAATCCGTTTGTCGTCCCGCCACCGTCGCGAATTTCGATTGCCGCCGATGGACCGCAAGCGGAAGTGTTTCGCACTAGCCCGGTGGAGCCTTGGCGTATCGTGCGAACGCGATTGCGAGTGTCTGGTGCCGTCAAGGGAGTCGTCGAAGGTGGCGGCCGAGCGGCTGGCTACTTCACCGGCGCCACCGGCGTGACAATCTATCGCGGCGACGCTTGGCCCGCCAAGTGGAAGGGGCACGCGATCATTGGTGACGTTGGCAGTAACCTGATTCATCGCAAACGACTCGATCGCAATGGGTTAGAGTACATCGCAAACCGAATTGATCAGCAAAGCGAATTCGTGACCTCGAGTGACATCTGGTTTCGCCCGGCCCAATTTGCCAACGCTCCCGATGGGACGTTGCACGTGATCGATGTTTATCGCGAAGTAATCGAGCATCCGTTGTCGTTGCCCGAGCAGATCAAAAAACACCTCGATTTGACCTCGGGGCGCGATCGCGGACGAATTTACCGAATTATCCCCGCGGGATACACGCACCGTCCATTCCAGAATCTTGCTGAATTATCAACGACTGAGCTCGTTGAAACGCTGGCTCATGCGAATGCTTGGCATCGTGAGACCGCGGCAAGGTTGCTGTACCAGCGACAAGACCCCGCCGCGGTGGCTCCGCTGCAGGCGTTGGCCAAGGACAGTTCATCACCGCTAGGGCGGATGCATGCAATGTACGCTCTCGATGGACTCGCAGCGTTGGATCAGGCGACACTCATCAGCGGCCTTCATGACAAGCATCCGCAAGTGCGTCGGCACGCGTTGCGTTTGTGCGATTGCATCGAACTCACTCCACCGGTCCAGCAACGACTCGTTCAAATGACCGACGATGAATCGATGGAAGTTCGCTATCAGTTGGCATTTGCTCTGGCAAACACCGCAGGGGACGTCCGTGTCAACAGCTTGGCTCGTATCCTGAGTCGTGATCCCGATGACCGCTGGATACGTGCCGCAGTCCAAACTTCGATCGGCGACGATGCCGAAAAACTGCTGGTTCGACTGAGGGAAAAGGATTCGTTCAGCGGCAAGGTGGCAGATGCGTTTAAGAAGCAGTTAGGTGATCAGATTGCGGCGCGAGCCCGTAACGCCCTCTCGAAAGGCGACGATCGTTCGCGACAACGTGTCACGACGATCTCGGCGGTGCGATCCCCCGAGGCGATCGCGCGGCGGCAAGAGGTTGTAGCAAAGTATCGCGACGCACTCTCGATGCAAAGTGACATCGATCGTGGACGTGAACACTTTAAAAAGCACTGCAGCACGTGTCACCGAGTGGAAAATGTGGGGCACGAAATTGGCCCGAACTTAGCAACCATCAAGGCGCGTGGTGAAGAGACGGTGTTGACCGCAGTGCTCGATCCGAATCGAGAGGTGAATCCGCAGTACATCAACTATGTGGTTTCGACATTGGATGGTGAAATCGTTTCGGGGATGATTATCGACGAAGGAGCAACAAGTTTGACGTTGCGACGCGGCGACAATGTGACCGCCACGGTACTGCGGATCGATGTCGACGAACTAAAGAACACCGGTTTGTCGATCATGCCCGAAGGATTCGAAGACGCGATGGACAAGCAAGCGGTTGCCGACTTGATCGCCTATCTGATGCAAGCTTCGTAAACGGGGCCGAGGCGTACTCGATGTTCCGATGCGCGGTCACCCTCGCCTCGGGCTCCGCTCGAGTGAGGTGCTATGGGTTGCTGTTGTCTGTGCTAAACGGAGGAGACTGCTGATCGCGTTAGCCGTTTTAGCCAGCGCGGTGAAGTATTTTTATATAAGTTTGTGCATTTCTTAGCGTAGCGGAAGTCGTCAACGGCTTGTTGATTTATTGAGCCGCGACGCGTCAGCGGCCGGGTCCCACACGATACCCGGTGCCTTACGGCCCACGGCTCATCCTTGCGATTTCCATTTGGATTAAATCAACAAGTCGTCAAGACTTTCGTTCCACGGCGAGTGCGCCCCGAAACTCTTGACGAGTTCCGCTACGAAAGTGGATGCTGTGACGTTCTTTATATTCCCGGCCAGCTTCGCTGCGTGTCAGCTTGCGGCCTTGAACTCCGTGCATTCGCTCTGTTCGCGAGCGAGTCGGAATTCGATTGGCGTTTGCGACTTGAGGTGCAAGTCTTGCTGCGGATAGGCAATCACGATCCCGTGTTCTCGAAACAAACGGTCGATTGCCAATCGCACTTGCGTTTCGATTGTCCTCATCTGCGCCATGTTGCGAGCGGTGACCCAAAAGAAGACTTGAAATGCCAGTGAGCTGTCGCCGAAATCGTTAAACGAGACGCTTGGTTTGGGTTGCGGATGAACACCGGGATTTTCGGTAGCCGCTTGTTCAAGCAATTGCATGACCTTCTCGAGTGGCGAACCGTAGGCGATGCCCACTTTGATCGACGATCGCAAGCGATCATCGGTTCGCGTCAGGTTGATCACGTTGTTTTCTAGGAACTTGCTATTGGGGACGATGATGTCAAGGTTGTCGCCGGTGCGAATCAGCGTGCTTCGTGCTCCAATCCGTGTCACATTGCCGTAAGTCGAATCGATCAAGATCAAGTCACCTGATTTAATCGGACGTTCGGCAAGCAGGATTAGCCCACTGATGAAATTGTTAAGGATGTTTTGACTTCCGAAACCAACACCGATCGCGATCGCACCTCCAAGAAACGTGAACATGGTGAGTGGAACATTTGCGTAGCGGAGTGCCGCCAGTGCAAAGGTGATCAACATCACATAGAACGACAGTGATTCAATCGCTCCGGCGGCCGCTTGCTCGACTCCGAACGTGGGCAACCGTTGTCCCATCAATCGGCTAAGCCAACGAGCGGCAAAGTAGCCAAAGAAGACGAACATCAAGATGCTTGCGACTTTGCCCACGGTGAGTGATGTGTCGTCGAAGCTGGTTAATTCAAAATTCCACACCCGTCGCAGTGATCCCCAGGCGTCTTCGATCCATTGAGCGAATGTGCGTGACGGTTCTCCTTCGATTTCGGATTGCAATCGAGTCAATGCACGCGAGGCGCTGTCGATTCCCCACAAACTACGGTTGTATTGTTCAATTTGTTTTGACCACGACTCGTTTTGCCGATCCAGCCAACGTGTTCGCTCGGGATCCTGGGACGTCGACTCGTCGGCTTTCGACGCGACGGCGTCCAACGAAGATCTCGCCGCAGCAAGCTTCAGTTCTCGCGTTCGTCGCTCACGCGATAATTGTTCCAGCTGTGACAGTGTTTCGGTGAGCCACTGCCGCCGCTCTTCTCGGGTGGATTGTCCTGTCGCAACGCGATAGCGTCGGTCCCAGGATGCACGCATCATGGGGAGTCGTTGCAGGCGTTGATTGACTACACCTTGTTCGACCTGGATGGTTTGCTTGGCAAGGCTCAGTGCCTCGACACGCTCGGTCGCACTTGGATTGGGGCCGACCAGGGCGTCGAATTCCTGGCGTGCCGCTAACCAGCGACGCTCGGCATATTGGAGGTCAAGTTTGAGTGAATCGGAGGCCGCATTCAATTCCATCTCGCGGACGTCAAGCTCCGCCGTTTTTTCATCAAGCGTCAGCTTTGCAAACGTGACTTGCTTGGACACGATTTCGCGTTTGCGTTCATTGATTTTCAGCTCAAGCGAGTGGATCGAGCGATGGTTCTCTTCGATTGATAGTTCCAATCGCCGCAAGACCAAGGTCTCTTCGGCAAATCGAATTTCTCGCTCGATCGCTTTGATCGATTCGGCAACCGCAGCATTGTGCGTCTCTTTGATCTGACGCAGTGTCCGTTTGTTGGCTTCCACTTCTAAACGTGATCGTTCAACCGCATCGCGGGCGGCTAGCTGCGACTCATCAAGTGATTCTCGTTGCGGTCTGCTTGCTGCGATTGCATCGTTCAGTTTGTCTAGCACGAGGATCGAATAGGGAGGGCCGTCATCAATCGTGCCGCTAGCCAATCTAGTAAGCTGGTTTTTTAGATCGGCTTCCTTCGCTCGCAGGTCTTGCAGCGCGGTCAACGCATTTTTCTGCTGAGCAACAATGACATCGATCAACCTGGCGGAATCGGGATCGGGCTCGATCGCCGCTTTATTGGGGCTCGATTCGCTCGGGGTTGCTGCCGCAGTGTCGCTGGCCAATTTGATGGGCTCGGCAGCCAACGAGGTGGCGACCTGGAATGCCAGCAAGAAAAGAAAGGGCGTCCGTGATCCACGTCTCATGCGATATCAATCCATTGATCGCAATGTCGAGTTGAACACAAATTGCGTCAACGTCGTTGCGTAATCAATGGAGATAGAATGCGGACGACTTTAGGTCAAGATGTGTCTGCGTTATACGTTCACGTCGTCGGTCTTCGTCACCGTTGCTTGCATGATGGTGAAAAACGAAAGCGGCGTCGGTTTGTAGCAGCGGTCAAACCGCAGCGGCAGCCCCGCGACGACGTCACGAAGATCCAGGTCGGTTCGCCACCCGAGTCGGCGGGTGATGTTTCCGGCCGAATCAACGACCTTTGCAATCAGAGAGTTCTCGCTACGGAAATGGTTGACCATCAAGATCTTTCCGCCCGGCCGGCACACTCGCACCATCTCGCTCATCATCGATTGCGGGTTCGACACGACGCTGATGGTATGAAACGATGTGACTACATCAAAACTGTTGTCGGGAAACGTCAATCGCTCGGCATTCATGGACAATACGTTGACGTGTTGCCATTGCTTTTGCTCGATCAATTGCTCGGCTTCCGCGAGCATGGATTCCGAAAGATCGACTCCGGTTAGCCGAATGTCATGCGGATAGCTGTCGAGCGACAATCCGGTGCCGACTCCGACTTCGAGCACTTCGGTGCCGCCCGAGATATTCATCGCGGCGATGGCACTGCGAATATTTCGTTTGGCGACGGCAGGCCATAATCCTTGGTAAACCGGAACCAAATTGTCGTACAGCCGACTGCGGTGCGGTTCGGCGGTTTTCGTCTTCTTCGGTGGCGAAACAGTGCTCATTGGTCCTGAAACCCTGTGAAAAACTCAGTCATGCTGATTCGATATCAATGCTGGCTTACCCTACGTTTCGCCCGCGTTGCCACGAAGCATCGCAGTTTTTGTGCGAGTGTCAACTCGAACTCTGCAACGCTCGGGAGACCGTTAAGTCGTTATTAAGATAGCGTTTAGGGCATCGGGACAAACAGTCCTGCGGCCCATTTTGAACCCATTTATTACACGTCTATTACAAATTGAGGCCGGTTAGGAAGACCAATACAACGAAAGACCCCCTCATGCAGGTGGTGCTGGTTGCGATCACGGCGAGAGACGCCCGGTTGAAACCGAACGTTTGCAGGCGTGAATCGCTCGCTCCCCCCCCACGTTGGACGGCTGATTGCGTCAGCCGTTTTGGCGCTAGCCACGGTTCCGACTGCGTCGCATTTCGTCGCGAAACTCGTCAAGAGGTTCGGGGGACATCCGACGATTGAGCGAAACTCTCGACGACTTCCGTTACCGAAAATCCCTTCCCCCGTCTCCGCAATTGCCTCTATTCGTCTGCCGCGGCGGGTTCGGGAGGTAAGGTTTTGCCGCCCCACAGAGATCGAACGGGAGGCCCGAAAGCGTAGTAGCAGAACGCGATCGGCAGCGCGACCCAGTGCAGGATGAAGCCGCCGACGATCGCAAACAACGCTTGTCCAAACTGATGCGTGGACCAACGACCGCTGACCAGTTGCTGGAACACGTGTGGATATTGGAAGCGTGATGTCATCAAATAAGCCAGCACGACGGCTAGAAAGGGGATCACATAGTGAGCCGACAGCAACGCGTACTGCGCAGTCAGATGGACAAATTCGGGATAGACCGGGTCGGTGGCGATTGACGCCAAGTCGGGCATGGCGATGGCAAATGCGGCAATCGTCCCAGCGGCAGCCGGGCTGGGCAGTCCCTCGAAACCGTCATGCGGATCGTCGTCATCGGTTTCGACATTAAATCGGGCCAAGCGAATGAGTACGCAAAGGGTGAACAGCACTCCGATCGCCCAGCTCAGTTTTTGCGGAAAGACGTCGCTAATTCGCCACACGATCACGGCCGGGGCGGTTCCGAAGGTGATCGCGTCACACAAACTATCTAATTCGGCACCAAAACGGCTTTCTTGACCGGTCAGCCGTGCGGCCGAACCATCCAGCGCATCAAAAACCATCCCCACGAAAATCAGCACTCCGGCAACGAACAGTTTTTCTTCGGGGTCACGTGCCAACGAATCGCTCATCGCCACCGAGATCGCGGCCATCCCACAGACGGCGTTGCCGAGCGTCAAAAGGGTGGGCAAGACGGCGAGATTGAACTTTCGTTTTCGCCGTTTGCGATTTTTCTTTGACAACAATCGTTTGCCCAGCCGCATCTTCTCACGCCGCCCTGACGCAGCCGTCCCGTCTTGCGTTTCGGAGATCTCGGCGTCAAGCAATGCACCGGTTTCGCTCGATTCATCGCTCGTTTCATCCATCGTTTCATCGACAGGATCTTCGCTGGAACGCCCGCGAGAACGGCTTCCGAACAAACTTCGTTTGAGTTCACTCATGGATTTTTATTGTGATTCCAACATGGATAGGGCTGGCGAAGCCGGCGGTGGGGTTCGGGGAACGCCGGGTACGGGACGCCGGAGCACGGTGATGGTTTTTCGGTTTTGTACGTCCTGCCAGGACGATTCTGCGGATGGAGGCGATTTTGGTGAGTTTCCTGGCTTGCGTGAGGTCTCGTTTGATCAGCTTAATCATACGCAGCAACACCGCGACGGCTAAACCGCTGGCACGGCAAAGTCGTTCTCTCATTCTTACTGGAAATGCGCCGGCAAACGGATGAATTCGGAATTTTCGTGTATCCGTTTACCAAAGCTCGTGCATTTTCGGCAAAGCGGTTCGATTTTTCAGGTCGTACCGACTTCGGGCCGACGACAGCTTCGCTACGTGCGGGAATGCACCGCTACCGGTACTCATGGTCCACCAGCGTATCCGCTATAACAGCGGTATGTCGATATGCGAAGCCACCGGAGAGAGACGACGTTAATGATGACCCCCCGTTATTTGATGCCCTTTGATACACGACGATCGCTTCATCGGTTCACCGATGTCTTGATCATCGGGGGTGGTCTAGCCGGTTTGCGTGCCGCCAACGCGGTCGAATCCAATCGTTCGGTACTGGTGGTCACCAAAGACAAACTGCGTGAATCGAATAGCAATTATGCGCAGGGCGGCATCGCGGGTGTCGTCGATCCCGACGATCGTTTCGAAGACCACGTCATCGATACGATGGATGCAGGGGGAAATCTTTGCGACAGCAGCACCGTCGACATGGTGATTCGCGAGGGGCCGCGGAGGATCGAAGAATTGATCCGCTGGGGGACTCGCTTTGACGAAGCCGATGGCATTCTATCGCTCGGTCGCGAAGGGGGCCACAGTCGCGAACGGATCGTGCACGCGCAAGGCGATTCGACCGGAGCCGAGATCATGCGTGCGGTGATCGATCGCACTCGCAGTCTGCCAAACGTCGAGATTTGGGATAACGCCTTTACGGTCGACTTGTTGACGTACGAAGGCCGCTGCCGTGGCGCGATCCTTGTCGGCCCTGACAACAGGCCGTTGATGGTGTGGGCCAAAGAAACGATTCTTTGTACCGGAGGGACCGGGCAAGTTTATCGTGAATCCACCAATCCGCCGGTCGCGACCGGTGACGGGTTGGCCATTGCCTATCGCGCCGGCGTGCAATTGCGTGATATGGAATTCATCCAATTTCACCCCACGGTGCTGTACATCGCGGGTTCTTCGCGTTCGTTGATCACGGAAGCGATTCGGGGGGAGGGAGCTCATTTGGTCGATGCCGCCGGACACCGGTTCATGCCCGAGTACGATCCACGCGCCGAATTGGCACCGCGTGATATCGTCAGCCAATCGATCATCCGGCAAATGAACGTCACCAAACATCCCTGTGTCTACTTGGACCTTTCGCATCTCGATGCGGCAAAAGTGCGTAAACGTTTCCCTGGGATCGCCGAGGCGTGTGCCAAGTTCGGATTGGACATTACCAGTGATCGGATTCCTGTTCGTCCAGGAGCTCACTACATGATCGGCGGAGTGACGGTGGACCGCCAAGGCCGTACGAGTTTGCCGGGGTTGTGGGCCGCCGGTGAAGCGACTAGCAGCGGGCTGCATGGGGCGAACCGTTTGGCCAGCAACAGTTTGCTCGAAGGTCTGGTCTACGGCGCCCATGCCGGCGAAGCCGCCTCGCGCGCCGCAGCGGAAAGTGTCAACAAACTCGAAGCGTTACCGATCCAGCACCCTATCCATCTGCAACGTGAATCGTTCGATGTCGCTGACGTGCGAGTGTCGCTAAAAAGTTTGATGGGACGATGGGCCGGTGTCGAACGTGATGCCGAAGGGCTGCGCGAAGCCGAAGATTCGATCCGCTCGTTTGCGGCTTACGTCATGTCGCGACAATTTGATACGGTCGAAGGCTGGGAATTGCAGAACATGTTGTTGGTCGCTTCATGTGTCGTCCGTTCGGCATTGGCGAGAAACGAATCACGTGGCGTCCATTTTCGTTCAGATTTCCCGCAAGTGGATGATGAAAATTGGCGTCGACATCTGACGCAACAAATTGACGTCGACGGTGGACACCCGAAAATTGGGGAACCGCTTGAGCCGAACGAGATCACACGATCGAATTAGCAATCGGCTCAGAGCAAAGGGAGCGGCATTCATGATCGAAGAAACCGTAAACAATCTGATCAGCGACCCCGGCGAAGTGGCCTTTGTCGTCCATTCGAAGGTCCGCGGTCCGATTCGCGATTTGACGTTTCTGCAGCGAGCGTTGTTGTTCGCCGAATTGTCAATGATCGCGTATAACGACGAAGACGAGGCGCGGCGTGCCGCAAAAATCGCCGGATTTGACGATGTCACCTTCTACGACCGAGACGGTTCGCAAGCCTATCGCTTTCGCAACGATTTTGACTGTGTCATCGCCTGCCGGGGCACCGAGCCGAACGAGTGGAACGATATCCAAGCCGATGCCAACGCAGCGTCGGTGGTCGCCGAGACGATTGGCAAAGTGCATCGCGGTTTTAAACGCGAAGTCGACGATCTGTGGCCGATGATCGAAACGGCGCTGATGAGTAACGAGCAACCATTATGGTTTTGTGGTCACTCGCTCGGTGGGGCCATGGCGACCATTTGCTCGGGCCGCTGCTTTTTATCGCATATTCAATCCAATCCCGAACAACTTTATACGTACGGCAGCCCGCGGGTCGGCGATAACCGTTACGTTAACTACGTCGCGCTGGATCATTTTCGTTTTGTCAACAACAACGACATCGTCACACGCGTCCCGCCGCTGCTGCTCGGCTATCGCCACTGCGGTAGTGAGGTTTACATTGATCGCAACGGCCGGCTCGGGCGACTGAACCTGCTGATGAAACGACGTGATCGCTGGTGGGGATTTATCCACGGGTTGCGACGCTGGAAAATTGACCACTTTGCCGATCACTCGATTCACAACTATATCGCCGCTATTTTTGATGCCGTTCGGGCCGAGCAAGTCGAGTTGGGCGGCGGCGGCATTGCTAAATCGGGAAGCGAGTATGCCGGTGACGAACGCGAGTACACTGAAGAGGAGAGAGTTGATTTGCCACATTTGAAACCTCGCACGACGACCCCCGCCAAACAAGACAAGTCATCAGCCGATGGCTTAGACTCGAACGAAATGAGAATTCAAGGATGAGCGGTTCGCAACCAAGTCAAAAACACCGACCTGAAGTTGGCGCGGCACAACACGTCACGCCTGGGCATGTCGAGATCGATGGCGTTCGCTTGAAACTGTCGCATCCCTATGAAGCTGCCGGACAATGGATCGGACAGCAAGAAGTGTTGATGCAGTTATTGGCCTGCTGGATTTCGGTCGACGATTCGGATCTTCCGCTCACGCCTCGATTGATCGGTTCGCCCGGGGTGGGCAAGACGCAATTGGCGATCGCGGCAGCCAAGGCGCAAGGGCGTCCGCTGTACATTTACCAATGCACCGCCGACACGCGGCCCGAAGACCTGCTGATCACTCCGGTGCTAAGTCAAGGTGGCGAGATCGCCTATCACGCCTCGCCTCTTGTCACCGCGATGATTACCGGCGGTATTTGCATCTTGGACGAAGGCAACCGGATGAACGAAAAATCGTGGGCATCGCTCGCGCCGCTACTCGACGGCCGTCGCTACGTCGAATCGATTGTCGCAGGGATCACGATTCACGCTGAAAAGGAATTTCGCGCGACTGTGACGATGAACCAGGACGAGTCGACGTTTGAGATTCCTGACTACATCATGAGCCGTTTGCAGCCAACGCTCAGCGTCGGGTTCCCGAGCAAGCAAGATGAAATGTCGATCCTGCAGTACCATCTGCCGTTCGCTCAGCCCGAGATGTTGGCGATGACGGTCGAGTTCCTGCAGCACTCACACGAATTGAAACTCGATTTTTCGCCACGCGACGGTATCAATCTACTGCGGTTTGCGATCAAGCGGATGATGCAAGACAAGAACCATCCGATCAGCGCCGACGAGGCGTGGCAGGAAGCGCTGGAGAAATGTCTCGGCGAAGAAGCGGTGGATCTTGAAAGTCTGGCGCAGCGTCGCAAACGCACGCTCGGCGGCGATGCCGTACCGCTCGGACTCGCCGATCTATTCTTCGACCCCGATGACCCGTTGCACCCCGACCGCGAAGACGACGACGATGACGACCTGTAATCGCAAAGTGACCAACAGTAGCGACAATTCCCCGTAGTGGATCTTGCTAAAGATCCCGTGCACACCCGGTAGTGGATCTTGCTAAAGATCCCAAGCATCCCTCCCGACATGCATCTACGTCGGAGGCGTTACAGAGATTAGCCGGCGGTCGAGCGAAGCGAACACCGCCGGCTCCCTCTCCACCAGCCACCTCTCCCGAGCGCAGCACGGGAGAGGTCGGACGGGCCCTTCAGGCCTCGTCCGGGTGAGGGCCTGCCTCCAGCTCACTCGCACCGCCCATCAATTCCGCGTCCGTCCCACTAGCTCCCACCCTCCCGTAGTGGATCTTGCTAAAGATCCCGCCCTAAAACGACCGTCAATCACTCTCCGCCAAAGACATTCAATCACAACTCCGCATCACGGCAGCTGCCCCCGTCGCAGACGCAAGGATTGATTGCGCTGACAATTTGAACAGGAGCAAACAGAGGAAACAGAGTTACAAGTCACCTTATCTCTGTTATCTCCCTTTCCTCCTGTTCAATGTTTTTCCCCCACTCGCGTCAAGTCGTCATCTTCATCCATTTTAAAATTTACAATTGTCAATTTAACTTTTTCAATTCTCACACCCTCCCCAACGTCGCTGCAATCGTCAGCAATCGCAGTGCGCAGCAAGGGCGACAACCATCATCCCCAAGTCCCGAAAGGGACGGCATGTTGTGGCCCACGGCGTGAGCCGTGGGTTGCAAAACAACGCAAGAATAAAAGCCCCGAAGGGGCGACAGGAAACGCCTTGTCTCCGTTTCCTCTCTTGCCTCCTGTTCAATACTTTCTCTCGCTTCCAATCACCTCGCGTTCCTTTCTTTCGCAGCAGCAAACACTTTTTCAAACAATTTGCTTGCAACGGCGATTCGGATCGCCAATAATCCGTTTTCGCCATTGCGGTGCAGCCCAGCGGAGTGCCACCCAAGTAACCGAAGGTGCAAGCGGAAACAGCCTTCGCTGTCTCTTCGATTTCCAATTGTCAATCTAATTTTCTCAGTCCTTCCCCGAGCCTACCTTCGTGGCCGCCTCCCACCACAGATCGGCAATCAGCTGATCCACGTATAAATCACCACAGATGCCGTCATCCCGGATCACGCGGCAACACTCCACCGCCGACTGGGCGAGTGCGTAGTGGCAAAGTCACCGCGGGAACCAGGTTCGATCGTTTTCCGAAAGTCCGCTAGGGGCAGCGAGTTTGCCTCAAATGACAACACCGAGATGATCGTCGTCTCCCGGATGCTCTCGAGTGATAAAACCCTATATCACTCGACTCACGAATCTGCCGAGTGATATAACCCAAACCACTGGACTCACCGAGTGATATAAGGTCGAATTCGACTATATCACCCGACTGACCCGGGGTTAAAAAGATAGTTCCCCGACTGAACTCCCCGTTGTGATCTACTATCCATGTCGCTTCAGAAACGACGTAGCAACCCAATCCACTATGACGGGATAGACCTGCGTTGGTCTGTATCCGTTCGATCGCTATCGTCACCGGGCGAGGGTTTGCTGGTCGTGCAGTCGGATCATGGACAACGCCTGGTCGTTCGACTGGCCCTAAACGACCTGTGGATTCATGGCCCCGGCCCCCGGCACTCCGTCAAACCTTCGCTGGTTCGTCGTGTGATGGATGACGCGTGCGGACTGGGCTGGACCCCCGATTCGCCCGGTCCAGAATTTCACGTTACACTAAACGACGAAGATTGTTTGACGTGTACCTGAGTCTTTCGGCCGCGCTAAGCTCAGTCCCGAATGGCGGGGAACCATCGCGTGAACCGGAGTACGCGAGTAGACGTTATTGAAGTTGAAAATCAATCGCGCGTACCCGGTTACGCGTACCGTTCTGACACGCTTGAGTCGTTTTTGATTCGACCTCCAATGCGACGGAATGCGGGCATGACGATGCGTGTGTCGTGTCGGACGAGAATGCTGCCAGTGCACCCGACGGAGCGGACCGTATTGTTTTGGTTGACCATCACAGGCGGACACGACCTGCGGCTGCACTTGCTTTTCCAACCACGATCAATTGCTTCGATCGCATTCATCTTTCTTCCCATGCCCGAACGATGGTAGCGTCGCCGTTTGCTTGCATGGCTGGATCGACTCATGCTAAACTGATGCATCGTTGGGCTCGTTTCGCTGCAAACTTGGTAAGTACCGCTCGCGGTCAGAACCATGCGGTGAACGGGAGTTCGCGAGCCAGTCCACTTTAATAAAACATCAAACCCGCGAACCCCGTTACCGCGGTCGTTCGCCAACGCAGAGCCTCTCACGCAATGTCGGGTCGTTCGGCGATTCAAAAGCAGGGCTTTGCATCTAATGTCGGGCTGCCTATTTCCACTCACGATCGATTTGATTTGCGATTCTGGCGGCGATACAATCCTCTTGTCGAGAGTACTCGGCAGTGAATCATGGTGCTACGTGTTTGGCGAACCATGCCGGTGCACCCGAGCACTCAAAAAACTATTTCCTAATGGTTAATTTTCCGTTCGTGCCAGGTGACCTCAACCGTTATCCGACTGAAATGCACCCATGAACAACTGGCCTAATCCGCGACGGTGTCCACGCTGCAAGCATCGCTTTGAAGATCCGGGCGAAATGTGTACTTGCCCAGAATGCCAATACCGCTTCAAACGTGGCGAACCGTACCCACGTCCTGGCCCTCCTCCAACCGAAATTGAAGTATTTGCACCAATCGTCTCGGCAGAGATTGCTGATCGCGAATTCATTGATGTCGTCTTTCGGAATCCCCCTTCTTTTGCTCTGTCATTTCACGAAGCGACTAGCAGGAGGGAAAAACGCGCCACCGGCCAGTCACGCGGCAAATCGGACGGAACGGTTTCGGCTACACGACTATCGTTCAACGATCATAGCGCATCATGCACCATTGATGACCGCATTCGCTACCGGCTATCGAACGGCTTGCTCGAACTTGAATGCTGTGATTCCATCTATCTAGGCCCAACAAGAATAGCCATAACGTTTGCAGCACTCGATAATTTCGACACGTTTCGGTCGCTTTTCGTAGATTGTCTGCGAGAATCTGGCGGCGAGCTACGGGCTGAAGCGGGCGGATAACAATTAAGGCTTTGACATCGCGGAGCGAGGCACGAGCGGAGCCGATGTTCAAGGCCTTGGTTCAAGAAGGCCGGTGGAACGCTTTAAAGATTCAGCGATCGCCTGGAGAATTCAAGAAGGGTTTTGCTTTCTTGTCGCGTGACCGCAGGACTGATGATGGTGGCGGAGATGGCCCGGGGTGCCGAGTTGCAGCCAGCAACTGGGCCGCTTTGTGCGTTTCCTGATTGTCTGCCAGTGCGGCTGCGGGCCTCGTTTTTCGCGATCTGCGCAGACCGTCTGCGACCGCACTCCTGGTGACGCTTCGTTTTTGACGGTTTGAACGATCGTAAGCCGCATCGTTTAGCTCGCCTTTTCCAGCGGTGGCCCGCGACTATAGATCACTCGGTGGTTTCGATCAGTGATCTTGATGACCGACAACGGACCACCGCAGTCCGTGCAGCGGCTCGCTGGAGGAGAGTGACTTTCCTTACGAGCTAACATTGCCAGCGTGAACGTCCAGCCCAAGAACAACCAGACCATCCAACGGACTTCCTCGATACGGATCCGATGATTGGGACTCATCCAGCCGTAGTAGCGAACTTTCTGAAAGCCGCGCGGCAGCACGTGCTGCAAGA
>NZ_BAABGA010000040.1:0-110829 GCF_039541335.1 Novipirellula rosea
CGTTGGCCCTACAATTCATCGGTTTTCTTGGTCCCAGCCCGATGGGCTGGGCTAGGTAAACTTCCGGGGCTTTGCCCCTAAATACAAAAACGCAACTTCAAAACTCACGCGTCGAGTTAGGATGGTAATTGCGATGCGTCCTGTAAATAACGGGGGTAGCTAAGACGGACGCTCTTTCTCGCGTCACGACTGCTTCTTTCGATTCGCGTCTTGCTTGAATCAGCCTTGGCGAATTTTTTTCTGAATTCCCCCCTCTCTTCGTGAATCTGCCCCGCGTTCTGCGGTTAAGACGCTACGCCACGATTGCGCTTCGGCGTTGATCATGCGTTTCAAGCCGGCATTTTGGCTCGCCATTTGCCTACTCAGCACAATCTCACAGCGTACTGCGCTGTGCCCGCAGGTTTTCCTTCTGCGTCGCTTCTTGATTTCCTCATCCGCTCCTCTTCCGATCGAGTTCCCATGGACGTACGCGACAAGCTCGCGATCCTTGCCGACGCCGCCAAATACGATGCCTCCTGCGCCAGCAGCGGTGCCAAAAGCACACGCGCCGGCAGCAAGATCGGCAGCACCGAGGGGATGGGAATCTGTCACAGCTATACCCCGGATGGTCGCTGTATTTCGCTGCTGAAAATCTTGTTGACGAATTTCTGCATCTACGATTGCCAGTACTGCGTCAATCGCGTTTCCAGCGATACCCCGCGAGCTCGTTTCACGGTCGACGAAGTCGTGTCGCTAACGATGGAGTTTTACAAACGTAATTACATCGAAGGTTTGTTTCTTAGTTCGGGGATCATCCAGAATTCGGACTACACGATGGAGCAGTTGATTGCGGTCGCCAAGACGCTCCGCACCGAGCAACACTACGGCGGCTACATCCATCTGAAAACGATCCCCAATGCGTCACAATCGTTGATCGAAGAGGCGGGGAAATGGGCGGACCGATTAAGTGTGAACATCGAACTGCCAACCGAAGGAGACCTCTACAAACTCGCACCGGAAAAGAAGAAGCCGCAGATCGTCAGTGCGATGCATGGGATTCGTGACAAGATCGACGAGACGAAACAAGAGCAAGCATCGGGCTTCAAGCCGCCCTCGTTTGCTCCGGCAGGCCAAAGCACGCAAATGATTGTCGGTGCGACCGAGACGCCTGATTTGGAGGTGCTGAAGACTGCATCGGAACTGTATGCCGGGCAAAAATTGAGACGCGTTTACTATTCGGCGTACAGTCCGATTCCGCATGCCGATGCTCGGTTGCCAGGGCAATCACCGCCGCTGATTCGTGAACATCGGCTGTATCAAGCCGATTGGTTGATGCGGTTTTATGGATTCCAGGCGAACGAGATCGTGGCCGAAAAGGACCAGAACTTGTCGTTGGACATCGATCCAAAATTGGCCTGGGCGCTGGCGAATCGTCATTTCTTTCCTGTCGATGTGAATCGAGCTAGTCAGGAAGAATTGTTGCGGATCCCTGGGATTGGAGTTCGCAATGTCCAGCGGATCTTGAGCCTGCGGCGGCACAAGCACCTGCGCACAGCGGACTTGAGAAAGTTGCGAGTCGCTTGGAATCGAGCCAAAGTGTTTGTGTTGACCGCCGACCACAATCCCGGCGTCGCCAATCTCGACAAGCTGAGCCTTGGAAAACAAGTCGCACCAAAATCGCAACAGTTGATGTTGTTCGATGCCGCAAGCTCGGCGATTACGGGTGAGGTGTAGTCGCGCGATGACCTATTTCGTGAATGTCGAAACGTTTTCGCAGTGGCGTGATGAAGCACGCTCGTTGCTGGTGGGCGGCATTAAACCATCGGAAGTTCACTTCGCCAGTCATGCGGACCAGCCTTCGTTGTTCGATGTTGCCCCCGCCTCGGGATCGAGCAAGGTCGTCCCCACGGTGCCGCCTGCGTTTCTGGAAATCGCCAAGCATGTCGCCTGTCATCGGGACGCAGGCCGATGGGAATTGCTGTACCGCACGCTATGGCGATTGACGCATGGCGAACGGCATTTGCTTGAAATCTCGACCGATGACGATGTCTATGCGTTGAATCAGATGAAGAAAGCGGTCACTCGCGACGTGCATAAAATGAAAGCGTTTGTGCGGTTTCGCAAAGTCGTGGCGAAATCGGAGAATGAGGATGCAGAACAGGAAATTTACATCGCATGGCACCGGCCCGAGCACCGCATTGTCACGCTGGCGGCTCCGTTTTTCTCGCGGCGGTTCAAGGCGATGAATTGGACGATCTTGACGCCCGACGAATCGGTTTCGTGGGACCAACGCGAATTGCGATATGGCCCCGGCGTTCCCGTCAGCGAGGCACCTGACGCGGACTCGCTCGAGGATCTTTGGAAGACCTATTACGCATCGATCTTCAATCCTGCACGTGTCAAAGTCGCGATGATGAAACGCGAGATGCCAGTGCGGCATTGGCCAACGCTGCCTGAAACCGAATTGATTCCCGAATTGCTTCAGCAAGCTCCCACTCGCGTTGCCGAGATGATTGCCAACAACGAAGGGTTTGCCGAAACGGCGACGCACTACATGCCCAGCAACACTTCGCTGGATTCGCTGAAATTGGCTGCGACGCACTGCCGCGCTTGTGATTTACATCAATGTGCAACACAGATGGTATTCGGCGAAGGCCCGTCGTCGGCGCGTATCGTGATTGTCGGAGAACAACCTGGCGATCGCGAAGACATCGCGGGACGCCCCTTTGTGGGGCCCGCCGGTCAACTACTTGACGATGCCTTGCAAACGTTGAGGATCGACCGCGATGACGTTTATATCACGAACGTGGTCAAACATTTTAAATTCACCGAGCGTGGTAAACAGCGTTTGCACAAGAAGCCAAACTCGCGAGAAATCTTTGCCTGTCGGCCTTGGTTAGAAGCGGAAATTGCGACGATCCGTCCCCAGACCATCGTGTGCCTTGGCGCGACGCCGGCGTCCGCGTTATTCGGGCGTGATTTTCGAGTCACCAAGCAACGAGGCGAGGTGATCGCAACGGATTGGTGCAAGCGTACGATCGCAACGTGGCACCCCGCCGCGATTCTGCGGATGCCTGATCCCGATCGACGGGCACAGATGCAGCAGCAATTCGTTGCCGACCTGGCTTTGGCACTTGATCGATAGGCAGTAAAGCAGGTTGATTTTTGAGCCGTGACGCGTGAGCGGCCGGGGATCACGCATTACCCAGGGGCTTGGGAGCGCGTCCGGCTAAAAAAAAGTCACAACCCGCCGCGTAAGCGAGGGACTACTAGCTGATCGCATCCGTTAAATGAAATTTTCGGAACGAAATATGCCTGTCTGCTTTCATAGGTGCACCGTTGCGCGGACGCGACCAACGAGAGAAATATGAACGAATTATTAGAAACCACACCGAGAGGGCTGTATTGTGCGGCGGGCGATTTCCATATCGATCCGCACCAAGCGGTCGATCGCGCTGTGGTGACGCACGCGCACACCGATCATGCTCGCTGGGGTTGTCGTCGCTATTTGGCGGCCGAACGGAGTGAGCATCTGTTGCGGATGCGAATGAACGACGATGCCGAGTTTCAATTTTTACCTTTTGGTGAATCGATCAAAATCCGAGGCGTTGACGTCAGTTTTCACCCCGCCGGTCACATGCTCGGTTCAGCCCAAGTGCGGCTGGAGTACCGGGGCAAGGTGGCTGTGGTCACGGGCGATTACAAGTTGGGGGAAAATCCGACTTGCGAACCATGGCAACCGATCCGATGTGATCTGTTGGTGACCGAGTCGACGTTTGGATTGCCGGTCTACCGCTGGGATCCCGAACAAACGATGACCGATTCGATCAACCAGTGGTGGCGTGACACCCGTGACGAGGGCCGATGTTGTGTGCTGTATGGCTATGCGGTCGGAAAGAGCCAGCGATTGATTGCAGGATTAGATCCGGCCATCGGGCCAATCTATACGCATGGGGCGGTCGAAAAAGGAACCGAGGCGTATCGGAAAACCGGTGTCACGCTGCCACCAACCACCTACGTCGGCTCGGTCGAGGGAAAACATGATTACAGCGGAGCGATGGTCGTGGCGGTACCGAGTGCTCATGGGACACCGTGGATGCGTCGCTTCGGTCGTATTCGCACTGCGATGGCGAGCGGATGGATGGCGGTACGCGGAGCCCGGCGGCGGCGATCGGTCGATCGTGGGTTTGTCGTCAGCGACCATGTTGATTGGCCATCGCTGTTACAGGCGGTTCAGCTGTGCGATCCCGAGATGGTTTGGGTGACGCATGGCTACACCGCGGCCGTCGCTCGCTACTTGCAAGAGAACGGACGAGACGCACGCGTGATCGATTCGCGAGGTCGCGGTGAATCCGACGAGGATGCTTCGGCGTCGGGCGTTGACGAAGGGTCTGAGTCGGGCGTCGCCGAGGGAGACGAGTCATGATTCGCTTCGCAGCCCTGTTCACCGCCTTGGACTCGACGACCAAGACCAACGAAAAAATTGCCGCGATGGCGGATTATTTCGCGGATGCGACCGCTGCTGATGCGGCTTGGGCGACGTACTTTTTGTCCGGCAACAAGCCGCGGCAATTGGTGCCGACGAAACTGCTACGTTTGTGGGCATCCGAAGAAGCGAACATCCCGTTGTGGTTGTTTGAGGAATCGTATCACGCGGTGGGCGATTTGGCGGAATCGCTTGCTCTCGTCGTGCCGCCAGGCGAATTGGTGGATGATTTGTCGCTCGCCGAATGGATGGAAACTCGGTTGTTGCCGCTTCGCTCGATGGACGAAACGCAACAACGCGAAGCGATCACAAAGATTTGGCGTGAATCGACGCCGAGTATGCGATTTGTGATCATGAAGCTGGTCACCGGAGCGTTTCGGGTCGGAGTGAGCAAACGATTGGTGACGCGGGCGATCGCGATGCAATCAGGGATTTCGGCGGATGTGGTTTCGCATCGCTTGATGGGTAATTGGAAACCGACCGCTGCGTTCTTTCAAAAGTTGGTTGATCCCGACGTGCAAGACACCGTCGCGAGCCAGCCCTACCCGTTCTGTTTGGCTCATCCGATTGATATCCACGAAGGCCCCGAGTCGTTAGGGGATTCGGACGACTTCGTAGCGGAGTGGAAATGGGACGGCATCCGTGGCCAAGTGATTCGTCGCAGCGATCAGACGTTTATATGGTCACGTGGCGAGGAATTAATGGAGAACCGTTGGCCCGAGATCGATGCGGCTGCGGCGCTGATGCCCAACGGAACCGTGATCGACGGTGAAATTTTGGCGGCCAGAGCGGACGGGCAAGTGTTGCCGTTTGCTCAATTGCAGCGACGGATCGCCAGAAAAACGGTGGGCAAAAAATTGCTCGCAGAGGTGCCGGTCGTGTTCCATGCATTTGATTTGCTCGAACGCGACGGCATCGATTTACGCGACCGTCCGTTCGCCGAGCGACGCACTGCCTTGGACGACTTGTTGCGAGATATCGAGCATCCAAATTTACGCGTGACGAAGTTGATTGAGGCACCGTCGTGGGACGATTGGGCCCAAATTCGCGAAGGCAGCCGCGATCAGAATGCCGAAGGATTGATGCTGAAACGCAAAGACGCAAAGTATGATGTCGGCCGCGTGCGAGGAACGTGGTGGAAGTGGAAGGTGGCTCCGTACACGATTGATGCGGTGCTGTTGTATGCACAAAAAGGGCATGGGAAACGGGCCAGCTTGTATACGGATTATACGTTTGCGTTGTGGGATGGCGGGACGTTGGTGCCGTTTGCCAAGGCGTATAGTGGATTGGATGACAAAGAGATTCGGCAAGTTGATCATTTTGTCCGCCGCAATACGAATGAGTCGTTTGGTCCGGTACGCAGCGTGACGCCGACGTTGGTGATGGAGTTGGCATTTGAAGGACTGCAGCGATCTCCGCGGCACAAGAGTGGAATCGCGACTCGGTTCCCACGAATTGTCCGCTGGCGTCACGACAAGAAGCCCGAAGATGCGAACCAGTTAAGCGAATTGTTAGCCCTTTTGCCAAACTAATCTCCCCGTAGCGAAAGTCGCCAACGGCTTGTTGATTTAAGCCAAATGCAAATCGAAACGGTGAGCCGTGGGCCGTAAGGCACCGGGTGGTGCGTGGGACCCGGCCGCTGACGCGTCACGGCTCACTAAATCAACAAGTCGCCAAGACTTTCGGCATCATGGGAAATGGAAATTACCGAACAGGAAGCCTATCCACATTGACACTTGCCATGCTTCAAACACCACCGCAATCCGAAACGCCATTGCAATCGGTTGATCGCTACTTTGCGTCAATCGGATGGAAGCCGTTTCGTTTCCAGCGATCGGTATGGCGAGCTTACGCTGGCGGATCGAGCGGACTGGTTCATTCGGCGACCGGAACCGGCAAAACGTTGGCGGTTTGGATGGGCCCGATCCTGAAGTGGATTAAAGAGAATCCGGATCGCAGCAAGTGGAATCCGAAACGTCCGCCGCCGGTGCGTGTGTTATGGATTACGCCGCTACGAGCCCTGGCGGGCGATACCGAGGCCTCGCTGCGTGCTCCGATCGAGGGACTGGGGTTGCCATGGCTGCTCGAGTCGCGTACCGGCGACAGTAAGGCGAGCGCCAAGGCGAGACAGAACAAACGGTTGCCAACCGCACTGGTGACGACGCCCGAGAGTTTGTCGTTGATGTTGACGCATGAACGTCTGCTCGACCAATTGCGGGGATTGGAAGCGGTCATTGTCGACGAATGGCACGAGTTGTTGGGGACAAAACGCGGCATCCAAACTGAGTTGGGATTGGCCCGCTTGAGAAAATTGAATCCTCAGCTTCGCACGTGGGGAGTGTCGGCGACGCTCGGGAATTTAGACGATGCTCGCGAGTCGTTGGTGGGTGTCGATCCGGTTGGCGACGTTCGCGTGATCCAGGGCTATACGAAAAAACGGTTGAAACTTGAATCCTTGATCCCCGCGAACATGGAACGGTTTCCTTGGACGGGGCACATCGGGACCAAAATGGTCCCTCAAGTTGCCGAGCTGATTGCGAAGGTGAAAAGTGTCTTGGTGTTCGCCAACACTCGTTCGCAAACCGAAATTTGGTACCAACATCTGTTGAAACAGCGGCCGGATTGGGCCGGCGAGATTGCCTTGCACCATGGATCGCTCGACACCAGTGTTCGCCGCTGGGTCGAGAATGGACTGCGTGATGGTTCCTTGCGAGCAGTTGTTTGTACCAGCAGCTTGGATTTAGGAGTGGATTTCACGGCGGTCGATCTGGTCATTCAAATCGGCAGCCCCAAAGGTGCCGCTCGCTTGCTGCAGCGTGCCGGTCGAAGCGGTCATCAACCCGATGCCGAGAGTCGCTTGGCGTTTGTGCCCACCAATGCGATCGAGTTAATCGAGCTTGCGGCCGCGCAAGATGCGATTCGCAAAGGACACCTCGAAGCGCGACCGTTGCTGCGGAAACCACTGGATGTTTTAGCACAACACGTGGTGACGATTGCGATCGGAGGCGGATTTACCGCGGATGAATTATTGCAAGAGCTGCGCACCACGTACGCCTATCAATCGCTGAGTGATCCCGAGTGGCAATGGGTGCTTGATTTTGTGGTGCGTGGCGGAAGTTCACTCGAAGCTTATCCCGATTTTCACCGCGTCAATGTGCATAGCGGTCGCTACATCGTCGAGGATCGGCGGCGGATCACGGCGCACCGGATGAACATCGGCACGATCGTTTCGGATGCGTCGATGAAAGTGAAATTTTTGAAAGGCAAAACGCTGGGGACTGCCGAAGAACACTTTTTATCAAAGCTGAATCCGGGAGATCGGTTTCTGTTTGCGGGTCGTTTGGTTTCCTTGGTTCGCGTGCGAGACAATGTCGCCTATGTCCGCCGAGCGACGGGGGAACCTGATTCCGTACCACGCTGGATGGGCGGGCGAATGCCATTGTCGAGTGAACTTAGTGCCGAACTGCGGTTGAAAATCGAGCAAGCGGCGGCTGGCAAATTTGTCGGACGCGAGATGAAGGCGTTGCGGCGATTGTTCGAGATCCAAAGTCGCTGGAGCGTGCTGCCGCGAAGCGATCAGTTTTTAATCGAGCGGATTGAAACTCGCGGTGGTCACCAATTGTTTCTGTTTCCGTTCGAAGGACGGTTGGTCCATGAAGGATTGTCTGCGTTGCTGGCGTATCGAATCTCGCGGTTTCAAAAGACCACCTTCACGATGGCGTGTAATGACTACGGGATCGTGTTGCAGTCGCCGCACCGGGTCGATATTGATGACGCAATCGCTCGCAAGATCTTTTCCGCCGACGATCTCGTCAACGATATTCTCAATAGCATGAATTCGACAGAGATGGCGAAACGTCAGTTCCGCCAAATCGCTCGTGTGGCCGGGCTGATCCAACAGGGATTTCCAGGACGCGGAAAAAGTACAAGTCATATCCAAGCGAGCAGCAATTTGTTCTACGACGTTTTTAGCCAGTACGATCCCGACAATCTGTTGCTAGAGCAAAGTCGTCGCGAGGTGTTGGAGTTGCAACTTGAATCGTCGCGAATGTTTGACGCTCTCGACCGGATCGAGCGGAGTGAGATTGTCGTCACCGAGCCACCCAAAGTAACGCCGTTATCGTTCTCATTGCTGGTCGATAAGTTGCGAGATCGCGTTAGCAGCGAAACGCTGGCCGATCGGATTCGGCGATTGCAATCGCAACTCGAGAAAGAGGCGGACAAGGAGGATTAAGCGATGAAGCAAATCATGGATGTGGAAGTCGCGGGCATCGCATTACAACTCTGCGCTGATCGAGCGGTGTTTTGGCCAGAGCAGCGGGCGTTGTTTGTGGCAGATACTCATTTTGGCAAAGCCGCAACGTTTCGGCGTCACGGCATCCCGGTACCAAGCGGCAGCACGGCGGGGACGTTGCACAAAATCGACTCGCTATTGCAATCGACCAACGCGACTCGGTTGATCATTCTCGGTGACATGTTTCATGCCCGTTCATCACTATCGCCTAAGGTGTGCGAGTTGCTCGAGGCCTTTTTTGCCAAACATGACGAGATCGATTTCACCTTGGTGTGGGGCAACCACGATACCCAGGTCGGACGACTGCCGTCATCGTGGCCGATCGAGGTGGTTGAGCCCGGAGCGAGGATGGGGACGGTCGCATTGGGACATCATCCGGTGCCCGTTCCCGGCGATGCCTCGTTGTTGTTATGCGGTCATTTGCACCCGGCAGTTCGCTTTGCCGTCGGTGGCGAGGATTTTGGAAAACTGTCCTGCTTTTGGCTTTCGGAACGTTGTTTTGTGTTGCCGGCGATTGGTGGGTTCACTGGCACGCATGTGATTCGGCCGCAACGCGGTGATCAAACTTGGTTGATTCTTGATGATGTGATGGCCGGCGGCAATGATGACGGTACGTTGCTTCATCAACACTATCGATGACGTCGGAAATGCGGTATGCGGTTTGCGGCGTTTTGACCTTCGAAATAATGGCTTGGCTTTGAATCACGCAGGCAACCACGAACGGATCTGATGGGATATTGGAAGCAAACTTTCGCGGAATTTTCAGCGGATCGTTGCACCACGCTGGCAGCAGCGTTGGCTTATTACACAGCCTTTGCGCTGCCGCCGCTGCTGTATTTGTTGTTGACAATTTTGACATTTGGAATGTCGCTGGCTTACGACTCGGATCACGCCAAGGCCGAGGCTCACGAGGTTTTGACGACGCAGACAGCACAGTTGATTGGTAATGAATCGATCAGTAACGAAATCTCTGCGATCCTGAAAAGCAGTGACGAGACGTCGGGCAAATGGTGGAAGACGCTACTCAGTTTCGGCGGCATTGTACTCGGTGCGACCGGTGTGCTGTCGGCACTTCAAGACGCCATGAATCAGGTTTGGGCGGTCCGCCCCGACCCCGACAAATCGGGTGTGAAAGCGATGATTCGCAAACGTGTGATGTCATTTGTGATGATTCTTGGATTGGGGTTTCTGCTGCTCGCATCCCTGATCGTTTCCTCCGTGGTGGCGGCTGCCGGTGAGCGATTAACAGAAATGATTGGAATCCGATTCGGCCTCGTCAGCGGTCTCAGCTATCTGGTTCAAGCCGCGGTCGTGATGATCGTGTTTGTGTCGATCTTCAAGTGGATGCCCGATGCCAAAATCGAGTGGCGTGAGGTGATGGTGGGCGCATCGATTAGCACCGTTTTATTTCTCGTCGGTCGCTTTGCACTCGATTGGTATTTTTCATTTGCCACGCCCGGAGCCCAGCTGAGCTCCGCCGCCGCTTCGATCGCGGTGTTGTTGGTGTGGGTGTATTACACGTCGATGATTGCGTTGTTCGGGGCCGAGTGCACTCAGGTTTATGCCGTTCGCTATGGCCGAGGAATCCGCCCCGATCGTCACGCAGTGCATGTCGTCGAGTCGATCGAGCGAGCCTAGGATTCATATTCCTCGGTAGCAAAACTTGCTAAGCGTTTCGTTGCGGAGAAACGCCGAACGTGTTTTGGGCGTTCGCTGTAACCCTGGACGATCGTCCGTCAACCTGCTTGTTCAGAGAGCACTTTTTCAGCGATTTGCGGGGGGCGGGGCGTTTCGTCAACATTGCTTTACGAAAGTGAATTGTTTTTCTTGCCTTGGGATCGCGGCACATGATTCGCTGCGTAGTAGTGCTACTACACCACCCTTGCAAAACAAAGGAACAATAAAATGTTAGTACCCATTATCGGTTGGATGATCTCGGGATTGATCATCGGTTTAATCGCGCGTGCCCTCGTTCCCGGCCGTCAAGCGATTGGGATTTTGCGGACCATGCTGCTTGGAATCGTCGGCTCGTTTATCGGTGGATTCGCAGGTTTTTTGCTGATGGGAGGCGAACCGCTGCAAGCCTCGGGATGGATCGGATCGATCATCGGCGCGGTTATCTTGCTGGTTCTCTTTTCCCGGGGTGATCGAGTGACGACCTAGATCCACACCGATGTTTCTAACCCCAACGCCAAGCCCAGATATTGGAGAGTTGAAAATGGACATTCCACAAATTCACTCAGAGTCAGATGGCGTCGTCGGCACGATGGGCGAGATCCATTTGGCTGCGGGAAAGCACGTTGCGATGCGTCAATGGCGAGAGGATCCAGGCGGATTTTCGAAATCGCATTGTCGTGATTACGAGACCGTTGTTTTTTTGCTGCGCGGGGTCATCCAAATCGAATTGGATGGCGGGACGGCCACGATCAAGGCCGGCGATTCATGGCTCGTTCCCGAAGGAGCACCCCATCGCTATCGAGTCGTCGAACCGATCGTGGCGGTAGAAGCCACCAGCCCGCCCGCCTGTTTCGGCGAGCATGACGAGATCGACAGCACTTCATACAAAAACCATACACAAAAGCCCCGATAGTCTCCTCGGGTCTCAGTGAGCCGCGATCTGCTTTACTTCGTCGGCGTTGAGGCTGCGATCAAATACCGCCACCTCATCAAGCCGCCCCTCCCAATTGGAATTGTTGTCGCTGCGGCCTCCGACAAAGATCTGGTCGAGTCCAGGCTGGGGCTCTGTAACCGAGTCACTTTGTAATTCAGCGGTCTCGTTTCCATTTAGGTAGACTCGCACCTTCGATCCGTCACGCACGAGAGCAAGATGGTTCCATGTCCAACGTGGGATCACGGTGGTTCCAACCAGAGTTTCGTTGCTCGTCCCCTGTTTGAAAATCAAACGTCCCGCCTCGTCACCGCTGCCGGCAACCCCCAAATGCTCGCCGAATTTGGTAATGCTGTGGGCGTGGTCACGAGAAAACAGCCAGCCAGAAACCTCACGTGCTTCATCGGGCATGCCGTTCCAAAACCACATCGACACACTGTAACCCTGTGGCGTGTTTCCGATTCTCGATCGCAATCGCCCGCCTGCGAAATGGGCACAACGATTCGGTTCCCCGTCGGCTGTTAGCGCCGCCGATGCGGGGCCTTCCAAAAAGAAAACGACGCCTGGTTCGTAGATCGCATCGCGATGATTTTTGCTGCTGTCGCGAGCAATTGGAGCTTCCATTTCGTCCAGACGCCAATAGGCAAGCGGCTTGGCGTCGAGCGTTGCTTGACACGCCGGGCCCTTGGCTTGAGTGACCGCACGCCGAGGTTTTCCAGAGACCTGTTCGATCAGTCGCATCCCGGCGGCAACAATTTTGGGTTCCGCTTGCACTTCGAGCCCCGCTGAACGGGCTGCCCAAGTATTGTAGCCGCCCAGAGGATGTTGTTCCGCAGGCGGAATGTAACCATCGGCTCCGTTGGCGAGTTCAATCACCATCGTTTTTTCAAACGGACTCTGCTGTTTCAGCTTCAACCCAGAAAGGGCGTACGTTTCGTTCGGCGTGGTGGCGATCGCGATGTCGCCAATTCGCATCGCTTGCACCACCACCTCGGTCGATTGTAGATCGTGCAGCAAGACTTGTTCGCGCGCGTACACCTCTGTAGTGGTTTTTGGTAACTCGCCCTCGAGTGTATCGACAATTTGCTGAGCCCACTGCAATCGTTGCTGATCGGGGACGCGGTAGTTCAAGCGAAATCGAGATTCAGCCATGTCGATCGTATCCGCGTCATCAAACTCGATCGTCTCGAGCGTCTCGGTGGCGATGTTCAGCAGTGCATCGGTATAGGCTTGGATCGTGTCGTATTGACTCGGCTCGGCGGCGGCATAGTCGCGTCGCCAGATATCGCCGCTGCATCCGTGTGACATCGTAGCGACAACATTTTTAGCGTCAGGGTATTTTTGTTGGATGTAGTTTTGCATGCCATTGCAATACAGCCCGTAGTAGTCGGCACTGATCGGAGAATCGCCAAAGTAATGCATCGAGAAATTCGACAGCACGGCGATCGGAACCCCGGCGTTGGATTCAAATGCGATCATCGACAACTCGGGGTCCTCGGGGCCCGATTCGCCCGTTACATCGTCGGGGTTGCGAGCGGCGTGCATGTTCGCTCGTACGGTCGGGTTGCCAAAGGGATCGTTGTCGATCCGGTCGGGACGCCGAATCCAACGTCGCAGCGCGGTGAATTCCGCCGCCTCGGCGGCCCCCCATCCGACTCGCGCGGGCTGCATGTTGGCTTCCGCGTTGACGATCGATTCGACGATCCGCTCTCGCAGTAGCGGTATGTAGGTCAAATCGGCATCGGTTCCCAGTGCGCCGAACGCCGATGGCGCGGTATGCGTGTGAGTGGCCGAAATCATGATGTGATCCGGCTTAAGCTGAGTGCGTTTGGCGGCTCGATTTTTGGCGTCATCCAACAGCATCTTGGGCACCATGCAGCTATCGACCACGACCAGGGCGATCGATTCGCTGCCGTCGCTGATCACGATCGCTCGCGAACTGACGGGCGTTTTAATTTGCTCGGCGGTTTTCGATGTCATTCCGCCGTTGACCAGGACGGGGAACTGAGTCGGCGAGACATCGACAATGGCCGCTCCGACTTGCAGCTCGGCCAGGGCGGCTGAGTTCGATAGAAAAGTCAGTGTGGTGGCGAGCGCGGCGGCTAAACAGAATCGGATCATGGGAACTCGCGTGGTAGGAAGGGGCGGGGGGCGGAAAGGTAGGACTGGCAATGAAATCGCCGGTGGAGCAATCGTCGGTGGGGAGATTGCCGGTGGGGTCGGATGACCATTCTAGTGGATTGCGTAACGCGAGGGGGGCGAGACCAACGCGGGGGAATGCGAAAATCTCGGTTGGCTCACCTTTCCACATCGTGGTCGGTTTGTCAAAACAGGGATCGGAACGGGATCTCGATCGATCCCGGCTTCTCCGATCGGTCCTCGAATGCGGACACCGTTGCCGCTGTCGCAACAGTGGTGTGGGCGATTTGCCGCCTGTTTTCGAACCCGTCGTCTTTGAATTGATTCCAGTCACGCGTGAGCCTTGATGAGCCATTTCTCTTACGAACTTTTGCATCGCGATTCTGAAACCGGCGCCCGTCGCGGTGTTTTTTCGACGCCCCATGGCACCGTCCAGACGCCTGGGTTTATGCCGGTCGGGACACAGGGCACGGTCAAAGGAGTGACCATCGATCAAGTTGCGGCCACCGGGGCGGAAATGATCTTGGGTAACACCTACCATCTCGCTCTCCGGCCCGGCCATGAAACGGTGCGTCGGTTGGGGGGATTGCATGGGATGACGTTGTGGGAAGGCCCAATTCTTACTGACAGCGGCGGGTTCCAAATTTTTAGTCTCCAATCGATTCGCGAAATCAACGAACAACAGGCGACGTTCCGTAGCCATATTGATGGATCGATCGTGCAGCTGACTCCCGAGCACAGTATCGAGATCCAAGAGTCTCTCGGCAGTGATGTCGCAATGGTGCTGGACCACGTGGTGGCGCTGCCGGCAAAGCGATCCGAAGTCGTCGACGCGATGGAGCGTTCGATCCGCTGGGCCGGTCGCTGTTTAAACGCGGCAACACGTGATGACCAGGCACGTTTTGCGATCGTGCAAGGCGGCTTGGACACCGAATTGCGAATTCAATGCGCGACGGAATTGTCGTCGATGAATTTCGAAGGTTTCGCCGTGGGCGGTTTAAGTGTCGGCGAAGCTCCGAGTGAGATGTACCGCATCACCCAGGCCACCTGTCCTCATCTGCCCGAGCACAAGCCGCGTTATTTGATGGGCGTGGGGCGGCCGATCGATTTGCTCGAAAGCGTCGCTCGCGGGATCGATCTATTCGATTGCGTGATGCCGACTCGCAATGGACGCAACGCGATGGCGTTTACCGATCGCGGCAATGTCAAAATTCGCAATGCAAAGTATCGCGAGGAAACGCGGCCGCTCGAAGAACACTGTCCGTGTCTGGCGTGTCGTCATAGCCTCGGCTACCTGCGGCACTTGTTTGTTGCCAAAGAAATGCTGGGGCCGATTTTGTTAACGATCCACAATTTGACGTATTACCAACGTGTGATGGCCGAAGCACGCCAAGCGATCGAGAACAACACGTTCGCTCAATACGTGATCGACAAAAAAGCAGGCTGGGGCATCGTCGACGAACCGGATGCCGATGCGGGATAGGCTCCCCGGGCGTGTGTCATGTTCCAGGGTTTGTCTGGTTGCCAGTGCGTCGGCGATCGTTTTACCGCGGTGCGCGTCGCTCGACCGCGATCGCAGTCGGTGCCACCGCCGCGACATCCACCGTCCCCATTTGGTCGCTGTGACGTCGTCCCCCGCGTTGCAAGTAGTCGCTCCAGCGACGTCCTTTGCGTGATTCGGAAGGGCCTGGTGCAATCAAGAACACCGCACCGAGTCCGAACAACAACCCTGCCGAAGCCGAGCCCAAGGTCACCAGCGTGCCGCCGGGACCGATCGGTTTATCTGAAACTTGCGGTGGCCCGAGTTCCGCGACAAGGTTGGTCGAAAGTGCAGCGGTGCGGCTTGCCTGAGCTTCGGTCAATGCCTTCTCGGCGGTTTCCAATAACGTCGTGCGATGTTTGACTTCGGCATCGACGTTCGCGTAATCGGTTCGTGCCGCTGCCAGTGCCTCGAGCCGCGAGGTTAATTGTTCTTTGCGAGTTTTGAGTCGCGATACCCGTTCGGCTTCTTGCTTGAGCGTCGGTTCCATCGCCTTGACTGCCACGCGGGCTTCCTCTTGCATTCGGCTGCGAATCTCTTGTTCGGTCGATTGAGCGTTTTGCAGGATCGGGTGATTCGGTGTGCGGTTTGCCGCCAGTTCACTACTGCGAATTTGGGCATCAATCAAACCGTCTTTCAGACGAAGCAGCGAAGGTTGTAGCGACAAAAGGTCACTGCCACTGGCTAACAAATGGTCTGGGTTTTCCGAACCGACAACAAGCAGGTCGCGAAGTGCGTACAGCTTTTCGAGATCCAATTCGGCGATTTGCAATTCACGTACGGTTTCTTCGAGTGTGCGACGGTTGGTGCCATCGCCGGCGATCGCGTCATTCAAATTGCGAAGTTCACCAAGGTCCGCGGCAAATTTGACTTCATAGACATGCATCCGAGCCGCTGCTGCATCAAGGTTTTGTTGAGCGAGATCGCGTGCTTGCGTCAATTCTGTAATCACGCTGTCGGCACGCACTCGGCGGATGTTCCGCAGATGTAACGTCAAGTTATCGAACATTGCTTTACAGAAGTCGACGGCACGTTGTTGTTGTGTTGATTTGACTTGCAAGTAGACAACTTCGGTGCTGCCGAACTCCGAGCCTTGCGGAGCGAGCAAATTGACGGCGTCTTTTGCGATGCGGTCGACCACTTCGGACGATGGCCACGTGGGATCGTCTTTACCCGAGGCAGGTCCGATTTGACGCAGTGCTGCCGCGACCACTTCGGGATTTTGAGTCATTTCAAGAATCGTTTCCTGAGCCGACTTTAATTCCGTTTGGCTGCTAAATCGGCCGAGCCGTTCCAGCGAGCTGGTGGCTTCGTTGCGAACAACCAACGGAAGTCGGGCCGAGTAAATGTCGCTGCTAAACAGCGCGACACAAACACCGACAAAAGCGAACAAGACGGTCGCGCCCATCCACAGCGGAGCAAAGACAACAAGGACGTTACGAACGTGTTTCCACGGAATCGGAGCAGATGACATAACGAGTCTCAACGTGAAGTTTTTCAGACAATACGTTGAAACTTAGGTTTCAAATTCGGTCAGAGCCGAAAAAAGATCGCCAATCCATTGCATTTTTATGCCAGCGTTCTGTCAGTTCGCCCGCTACGCAGTTTGTAGCTACGCTCGCCACAGCGTGGATGGTTGTTAGGAACCGTTCGTTGGCGTTTGGGCCGTTCCGCTAGAGATTTACTGGAATAGGCGTAGGTTGGAAAGCTTTGGAGGTAGTGGACGAGGCTACGAGTCCCAGCGACTTAGTGGCACGACGTGGCTCGTAGCCTCGTCCACTACATAGAAAACACTTCACCCGCGTGACTTGTCACAAAACTCGAATGACGAAGTTATTTCCGAACAGCAGCTTAGCGATATCGCAGACTCTTCGTCCGCTTCGATCGCTTGTGCGGATTACAACGAGGTGATGTAATCGCAACGACGTGCCGCGTGCCGAGCGGCTAGCGATACCGACGTTTTCGAGGTGGCGAATAAGCGGCGAACCGCCGTTACGCCAACGCAGGTTGGTCGGTGTACAGCGACAACAATTGACTCTGGACTTTGACCGCGCGAAGCAATGTCCACAATTGATCCGGAGTGAATTGCACCGGCCCGTTATGGCACATCTGTTCCAATTCGTCAGCGACCGCTGCGTGTTGATCCGCTGCAGCATCGAGCCGAAACGCGGCGTTTTTCCATACACGCGTGAGTGCATCGTCGTCGACAAGAAGTTGTGTGTCGTCGGTTTGTGTCAGAATCAGCAAACTAATCCGCGCCACCTCACTAGGCGACAATTCGGGACGAAGGTCGTTGATTCGTTCAGCAAGTTCGTGGCAAGTCATGGGAGATAAGGTTCCGCCTAAAACTGCGTCAAACTGATCTTCCGTTGCGATCAGCAATCGGGTCAAGGAATGGGCTTGACGATACATGCACGGCAAAACATGCGCGGCACATCAATTCGTCCGCTGCATCATCGAACAGCACGGCCCCCCCGGCTTGTTCACAACCAATGGATCGAATTACAGAACCCTAAGTCACATTCAGTTGTAACGCAAACAAATTTAGAAATTCATCTCTGCGATAGATGAATCATGTTGTATCGCGAGTACGTCGTTCGCTACTCGACGTCGCTCGCGGCGCGAGGATCGACTTTCAAACTGGCTAAATATGCGACAAGATCCCGTAATTGACGTGCTGACATCTGTTTGATCAAGTCGTCGGGCATGGCGGATTTTCCCGATCGTCGCGCCACAATTTCATCTTGAAAAATTCGCTTTAACGCCCCATCACCTTGGATCAGCTCGACAAAATCGTCGGTTTCGCTTTTTACGATTCCCGTAACGACTTGTCCGTCTTCGTTGGCGATGACGGCGGTTTCAAAGCCTTTTGCGATCGCAGCATTTGGCAGACAAATCGCCTCCAGCAGATATCGAGCGTCTTTTTCTTTGCCAATGGTCGTCAGATTAGGGCCTACTTCGCCACCGGCGCGATCGACTTTGTGACACCGCACGCAGGATAATTCGGTTTTGGCGAACAAGACCTTGCCTCGGTTGACATTGCCACCCTGCAAAGACGCAAGCCATGCACCGAGCGGATCGTTTTCAGCAAGCGTGGTTTGGAAGTTCTTTAATTCGTTACCGATCGCTTCGGGTAACTTCCCATTAGCCAGTAGCGTTTCGGCGGCCTCCACCACATTTAACTGCACCTCGGGTGCGAGCTCGCCAGCGAAGTAACGTTTCACGGCAGCTTGGATCGCTTCGACCGCCCGTGGATCATCGGATTTCGCCAAACTATCCCAGGCGAGTTGTTGCATCGACGTGTCACGGCTTTCGGTTGCCGCAACAAAGACTTCGGTCGAGGACGCTAGATCGTGTGCCGCAAGTACTTTGAGTGCGGCTTCGGCCAGCTGGCTGGCGGGAACCAAGCGAATTTCTTTGGCAAGTTTCACCGCCTGAGCCGCATCCAATTTCGCTAATCCGGCAAGCGCCGAGCCGCGAGCACGCGCCGATTGGGTTGTGTCGTTAACACGGGCGATCAAGGTCGGAGCGATTTTCTTGATCCCAAGCTTCGAGGCGACGTCGACGGTTTTCTCGCGAACCGGTTCGCTGGATGCCATTAACGTGTCGATCTGCGATTCGATCGCGGCCACCGGGTCGGCGGCGCTGCGTTCGGACAACGGACGGACATCATTGAGCACACGATCGCGGGGGTCGCGGTTGGTCCAATTCAACAATGCATCCAGCGCTTCGATTCGCATCGCTTCAGGCGATGTCATGCGAGATGCGAACTTGGCCAGCGCCATCGCGCTAGCGGATGTACCGAGACGATAATTCGCGTTAATGACGCGGCGCAACAAGGGCAGGTTTGCCGAAGGCGTTTCAATAAACGCGGCCAGCGAACCGAGCGCCACAGGAATCGGTTCATCATGAATCGAGCGAGCCGCTTCCAGAGCGATCGCCGTGCTTTCGTCGGCGAGAAACTTGGTGACTTCACCACTTTTCATTCGTCGCAGTGCCACCACCGCGCTCCGACGAACCGCCGCGTTTTCGTGCTTGTTTAACTTCGCTAACGAGTCGGCGGTGCAGGCACTCGCCAAATAAACTTGGCCTGCGTGCCGTAACGCGGGGTCGCGATTGTTGTTTTCGGCAATCATTTGAATCGCCAACGGCATCGCGGATCCCGCTTTCAATTTTGCGAGCGACATGGCGGCAAAATAACGCACGCGAAGTGACTCATCGGTAAGCATTTTTTGTAACGCGGGGACAGAAGCCGCGTCGCTGCGGTCCCCCAGCACATTGGCGACGGCGGCGCGGATCACGGCGTCACTGTCCGCGGCAAGTGGAGCGATCGCAGCAACCAGTTCACTATTTTTCGTGGTATCAAGACGAGCGATTTGGTCAGCACCCCAAATCGCGTGCAGCCGCGCGAGCATGGTTTGCTTCGTATCCTTGGCAACCTTCAACAACGCCGCTAATTCGACTCGCCCCGCCAGTTCCCACTGCGCTTCCAATCGAACGCGTTGATCGCGATGACTTAGATCCGTTAAAAGTTGCGGTGTCGCTCGTTCGGACCAATCGCTTGCCAGGATCGTACGAACTTCGGCAACGATTTCCGATTCAGAATGCTCGGGATGCGTTAGCCGGTAGATGCGTCCCTTGCCGACTCCGTCCCATCCATCGACCCAGTCGCTGACGTACATCGCGCCATCGGGGCCAAATCCAACATCGGTTGCCAGCACCGACCAAACCGGTTGCGCTTCGTTGCCAAACGAGTAGGTGGCTCCCTGTGGATCTAGTTTGAAGGATCGCACCCCGCTGTTGCTTGGCGTCCCGCGAAAGTCACAAATCAGGAAGGTGTCTTTTAGGTCATCTCCAAATCCGGTACCGGGGTAAAAGGCCAAACCGCTCGGACCGTCGGTGAAATTGGCAAGTGCGGGAACGATATAGGCGGCTTGCTCGGGATGCATCGGTTCCCACAAACGTTCTTCGTTGTAAGGGCCTCGTGTGGGCAGGTATTGGTAATACATCCGCCATCCGTAGTCGGCTTTTTCTAACAGATGAAAGACTTTGGATTTGTCGCCACTGTCGCTGTTGTTATCGACGGTGAACCAATCACCGAGCTCGTTGAACGCCAACTCTTGCGGGTTCCGCAAACCGTTGCAAACAACTTCCAATCCACTGCCATCGGGTTCACAGCGGAACACGGCTCCCACGGCTGGATTGGCCAAGACTTTGCCATCGCCCGTGGTGACGTGATACCCACGGTCGCCGATCGAAAAATAGATCCGTCCGTCGGGACCTTTGATCAACCCATGCATATCGTGACCGCGAAACGCCACGCGAACACCATAACCGTCGGACAATGCAACGCGTTTGTCGGCGACACCGTCATCATCGTCGTCGGTCAATTTCCAAAGACGCGGGATGCAGGTGTAATAGACGTTGTTACCACGAACGAGGACGCCGGCGCCGGTCCCCTCTTCGAGTTGATTGAAGCCGTTTGCAAACAGATCGCTGCGGTCGGCTTTGTGATCCCCATCGGTGTCGACCAAGCGGCGGATCCGATCGTCGTGTTGAGCATACGTGATTGCCGCATCACCCAGCAGCGTGCGGTGATAGTTGATCCGATCCTGAACGGTTTTGGCCGATAGATCCGCCATCAACCACTTGTCATCGTGGCCTCGATTGTCGGTCACCCCGCGATTTTGACGAAACGTTTCGCCCAAATAAATTCGGCCTTGATGATCAATGTCAAACGCGACAACATTGGCCACCATCGGTTCCGCAGCGAACAAATCGATCGACCAACCCTCTTTGATCGCAACCCCCTGCATCGCCTCTTTGGCTTCGCCGGATGCCGCAGCCACCTCGGGCTCAAGCGGCTTGGAAGTGGTGGATTCCACCGCGATCACGATCGAATTTAGACTTAATCCGACAACAATACAGCAGAGAGCGAGTCGTGAGATTGCAGATTTGAACGGTTTCAAGGCGGTCTCGACAAGGCAGAGAGTGTACGATGGAATCCCGGTAGACCTAAGATAGCCACCTCGACCCAAAAGTGGCAACATTTACGAGCCATTGTTTTCGAAAAGCATCGTCGTTTTTAACAATTTCCACCCCCTCCTTCTTGCCAAGCGATCACGATGAAAGACGACTCTGCGGCGGCACATCATGATGACCCAGCGCTGCCGATCTCAAACGAGCCGCCAACGGAAAACGATCAGCCAATCTTGGCTTCGCTGGCGGCTCCCGGCGATGCGTCCAAAGCCAGCGGTCCGACCGACGAGCGGGTGGCAAGTGAGCATGATCCAGAAATAAGAGTCGGATCGCCGTTTGCAAAAGAACCCGAGCCGGCGCCGCAACCCGTTCGCCCCGAGGATGTCTATTTTCAAGCCACGCCGCTCCGCTACACGTCGATCGGCGCGGTGGCGGCGGCCAGTCTCGTTGTCTTGTTCGCGTTGGGAGGAACGGTCTGGTTTCCTGCAGGCGGGACCCTGGTTGCGGGACTCGGCTGTTTGCTTAGTATTTTTGGACTCTATTCGCACCTGCGTATCGCTGCGGCTAGTTTGCTAGCGGTGCATCTGTTCCTGTTCGTCGCCAGCTATAGCCGCATGTTCGCGTGACCGGAAGGTTTGCCGGTGGCAACCACGTGAATCACCTTGCGAATGAAGTGGGAAAGTTCCAAAAACGAGCCAACCGCACCATTCGTCCCACCCCCCCTAGCCGCCGGAAACTTGCACTTTCTCGTACGCACTGCAGCGTTACTCTTGAATTCCGGCCAGCTCACATAAGTAGGCTTGGGTGACCGGTTGCGGGCAGCTCCAGACCAAAAAGAACAGGGCTTCGCGGCACCACTTGCCGACTGGATGCCCTTGCACGTATCCGGCACCTTTGGCCGCGGTCAGTGCGGCTTGCGTCGATCGCAACACCATCCGGTTGGCTCGCCCGCGAATTTCGGCGGCATCACAGGTCGAATCGCCCGCGGCGGCCCGCAGCAGGTCGTTTTCCAGCGTAAGGACTTCGGATTGCATTTCGTCGGCGATCTTTTGCAAATCGGGTCGCTTGAGCGCCTCGCGAATCAAAAAGTCAATTGCGGCGTTGGAAAGTCCAATCGCGAGCGTGGATGTTTGCAGTCCCCCGGTCCCCGCGCCGGTGCCAGTCTGCATCACATTTTCGATCGGACCGGCGATCAACATCGATTCATCGATTGCGACCTTGTCCAATACCAACTTGTCGGTGCAACTTGCCGACAATGCGACCAACTCGGTCCCCGGCGACGGTTGGACTCCGGCCAGCGATCTTGGCACGGCGGCGAGCAGCTCTCGGCCATCTTCCATCGTGGCACCGATCACGTAGACGTCTCCGTGCGGAGCTCCGGTCACCCACGGCGACATGCCATCAAGCAGAAAGCCGTTGGCGGTTTCCGTGGCCAACAAGACTGGCTTGGCCAGGTGACGCCGGCTTGTCGTCAGATGGCTGATCCCAACGGTCCCAAAGGCGTCGCCGCTGACCAGCTTTTCCAACCATCGTTCTGCGGGGGCCGGATTCTCGCTGCCCGCGATCCGGCGGATCGATCCCATCAACTGAGTGATCACAAACGTGGTGGTCAGGTCGGCCGCGGAAAGCAGCAGATAACCGCGAGTCTGTTCTTCGTCGCTCCACCCCAGCCCGCCTGATTCCGGCGGCAAGAACCAGCGAAAAACGCCCGCATCGGCGCACCACCGCAGTGCTTCGGCGGGCCAATCCTGGACATGATTCCAACGCGGTGCAGCGTCGCGAAGCGATTCCAGCAGCGGGTGACCTAAAGCGTCGTTGGGCGAACGAATCAAGAGAGAATCTGACATCAACGTTGAAGGTTCCGGTTGGAGAGCACGTTTTACGCACGGTCAAAAATACGATTGAACAGCCGACGATTTCGCTGGCGTGCTTGATCACACGCCGCTTCGATCATCTTGGGATCGTTTTCATTCATCAGGAACGCCAAGTTTTTCATCAGCGAATCGAGTTCGGGCAACGCGTGACGATGAGGCGTTTTCATCAACCGCAAATTGATTTCGACACCGCGAAGCGTTTGGTAACCCGCGATCAATTGCAACGCTTCGTCTTCGGGCAAGTGTCCCGCTTCGGCAAGTCGTTCCAGCGAAAGGGTGGTGTTGCAGTGCGTGATATTGGGGGATTCCGCTGCATGTTTTAGTGTCAACATTTGGGCCACAAACTCGACATCCACCGTGCCCCCTTCGCCTCGTTTCAAGTTTCCGGAGGTTGCCGTCTCTTGCATACGAGTCCGGATCTTGCGAATGTCGTTGGCCATTCCCGATTGCCACGGCGCCTCGGTCAATAGCGTCGCCACCGCGTTGTCAAACCGAGTTCGACTCGTTCGCGAACCCGAGATCGAACGTGCTTTGCAAATCGCGAGCCACTGCCAAAGCGGAGCCTCGTGTTGCCGGAACCGATTCAGGAAATCTTCGGTGGAAACCGCAAACACGCCTTCTTCACCCGGCGGGCGAAGCCGTCCATCGAGCTCATACATCCGGCCTTTGGGACCTGGGGCGTTGATCCGCTCGATCACACGCTGGGCCAATTGGTTGAAAAAGCTGCGGTTGGTCGCAGTCGATCGCGGGCCGCCGACACGTCGGCATGTTTCGCCATCGGCCGAATACAGGAACACCACGTCCAAGTCGCTGTGGTAATTCGGCTCGCGGCCACCGAGTTTCCCCAGCGCCACGGCAATCATTTCGGCCTTTTCACCCTCTTCGGTAACCGGGTCTCCGTATTGGGCTGCGAGCCGCTCTTGTTCAAATTCGATGATCCGCCGGATGCACGATTCCGCGGTATCCCCGATCGCTTGTTGAGTGGCCGCCAACGTTTCTTTGCCGAGAATATTGCGGACGCCAATCGTCAGATGGGCACTCTGTTTGAAACTGTGCAGAATCGCATCGATCTCTTGCGCACCACGGCACAATTCGATCGAATGGCTATCGAGTCGTTCGGCCGATGGTAACCGATCCATCAGTAACGAGTCGATCAGTTCATCGATCATTCCTGGATTGTCGGTCAAAATTTCGACCAAGTACGGCGCGGCGGCACACAACCGCACCATCATCTGCATCGTTGGCCGATTCGTGCCAAGCAGCTCCCACAAGGTGGCCTTGGCACCGATCGAATCAGCCACCCGGGTCAGCGAGGCAAGCGTTTTATCAGGATGCGGAGTCTGCGAAATTTCCGACAACAACGAGGGGACGATCTGAGCAAAGAAGTGGCGACATCGATGTGGCGACAAAAAAGGAACCGATTCGGTGCTCAGCGCGATCAAATCTTCAAACGCGCGAGCAGGATTCGACAAGGCGTGTTTCGAGAGAACTTGGGTGATCGTTTCGGCTGCCGGATCCGGATCAAGCATCAGCTCGGTTTCCACGGCGATCGAGGATCCATCGTCGGGCGCATCGAGCATCAAGTGGTTGATCATCCGGCAATTGACGTCAAACACCTCTTCGAGTTGTTTGCGAAAACGCGCCGCATCGCCATGTTTTGACTTGGAATCACGGATCCCTAATTGCCATGCAAGTCGCTCGGTCAACTCGGTTTCGGTTGGCACTTGGTCGTCAAGTTTTTCAAACATCACCGCGATTTGATGCTGCAATCGACATAACCGTGCGTGGTTCTCCGACAACAGCGACGCTTCTTCATGCGTGACGCATCCTTCACGTTCCAAACCGATCAATGCATCGTAGGTGTTCGCTTTGCGGACTTCGGGTAACCGATCGCCGTGCAATAGTTGCAGAAATTGAATGGTTCGTTGGATGTCACCTCGGCCACCGGGATCTCGTAGCACGTTACATGGCTTCTGCTCCGCACTGGACGACACTGCGTCGCTGGACGTTAGGGTGCGACGTTCAAGTTTGTGCTGCAGCGTCTGGATCTCAGCCAAATCCGTGCGGCTGATAAAGCGGCGAAAAACCCAAGGCTGCAGCCGGGTCAAGAATCCTTCGCCCAGTGTTTGCGAACCTGCGACCACACGCGCTTTGATGAATCCGATTCGCTGCCACGTGCGACCGGACGTTTCGAAGATGCGTGCGGCTTCGAACGAGCTGCAAATCCGAGTGCCGGTTTCATACATCGGGCTTTGGCGAAGATCGATGTTGTAGCCATCGTCAATCGGGTTGTCCGAATGCAGCAAGCGGATGAACTCGCTGACCAACAAGTCGTAATACTCGCGATGAGTCACATTCCATGGGTCAATTCGGTCGTACAGAAAAATCAGCTGCAGCGAATCGCCGTAACTCATTTCTTCGGCACCGAAACTGCCCAGTCCGATCAATGTGACTTGCGGTGTGTTGCCGCTCGGCATCACCGGGGTGTCGCGAAGTTTGGGTAGGTAGCGCAGTAGAAAGTCAAGACTCGATTGCACGACTGCATCAGCGACATAGGCCAATTGTCGCCCGACTTTTTCGGGGACCATCGAACGAGCGAACTCGCCATAAATGATCCGGCTCGTTTCACGGATCAAAAAACTTCGAATCTGAGCCGACGCTTCGTCAAAATCTTCCACCTCCGACACACAGCGGTGCAGTCGGTTTACCAACTCGGCTCGGTCGACCGCTTGGCCGTCTTGTTGACGAAGGATTTGAAAGAAATCGGGATCGCTGACCAAATGTTTCGTCAGCCGAGGGCTGGTTGCGAAAATCTGCAGCAGCGATGGCAGTGATCGAGCATCGTTTCGGAATAGCTCGAGCAACGACTCGGGGGCCGCTGCGGCCGACAAGAAACAAGCCAACGAGTCGAGCGACGCGTCGGCGTCATCCAGTTGGGGGAATTGCTCGACCAACCGTTCTTGTAGCGATACCAGCAAGTCCCGCGGGACCGCGAGTTGCCAGATTCGATGGGCATGGTCCCGAGCGATTTCGGGGGCGGCAAAGGTGGTGGAATCAATCCAATCGAAGTTGTCTGGCATAGTTGGATTGGATCAAGGTTCGACGCGGTTGCGTGGGACGTGGTAAAGGCTGCACCGGAACGGGGTTACTCTTACGAGGGCTTCTCACTTCACCACCCGAATTGCAGCCGCACTTTAGTCTAAAACCTTTCGCGAGATTCGTGTAGTGCGGCCAAAACGTAACCTACGATTCAAACGCGGGGAGATTTGCCCTTCATTCGCCTCGAGAACGTCCCGCCAGGGTGTGGGTTGCGCAACACAATGTTGATTTTGTGCAACACCCAACCGTTGCTTTTCGGAAACACGCTGGGGCGCGAATCCTCCTCTCTAATTGACCTAAACTATTCACTGACAACGGTTTGCCATGATTTACGCGATGCCCGACGCCTCCGCTGGTACCGATACTGCTTGGTTACTCTCGAACGTTACCGACGTTTTTGACACGGGTGCCGAGGAGAGCTTGATGGGAAAGAAATTCAGCCGTCGCAGTCTTCAAGATGATGCATATGATGCGGAGGAATCTGTTACGCGACGTACTCGCGTAATGGGAGAACAGTACGTTGATGCTGAAGACGAAGATGCAATCGCTGCGAGCGACGATGACAACGAGCCTGCCGCTCGTCGGGTCGAAACCGATACCGACCCCACCGAAGATCCGGTTCGCATGTACTTGATGCAAATGGGCCAGATTCCTTTGCTCAGTCGCGATCAAGAAGTCTCGGCAGCCAAACAGATCGAAAAAACTCGCGAACGTTATCGTCATTGGATGTTAGCGACCGACTTCATGCTGCAAGGTTCCTTGAAGCTGTTGGAGCAGGTTCGTGACAAAAAATTGCGTTTGGACCGCACCATCGAGGTCAGTGTGACCAATGCGGCGGAAAAGAAAGCGATCATGAAACGGATCGTTCCGAATGTGCGGACGCTGCAGCATTTGCTTCGTCTGAATCGCGGCGATTATTTGACCGCCATCAATAAACGTCTGCCAATGCGTCAACGACGCGCTGCGTGGAAAAACCTTGTGGTGCGTCGCAACAAAGCGGTTCGCTTGATCGAGGAAATGAATCTGCGAACTAATCGGCTACAACCATTGTTCGAAAAGCTTCGAATCGCCGCCAATCGCATGGCGGAAATCCAATCCATCCTCAGCAAGCCTGAACTGTTGGCCATGCCGGGGATGCCAAGCGAAGAGGAACTGCAAAGCGAACTTCGCTATTTAATGCGGTTGACCTTCGAAACACCACTCACGCTCGCTCGACGCGTCAAGCGATGCGATCATTTCAGCGAAGACTACGATGCCGCCAAGCGAGTTTTGTCGGCGGGTAACCTGCGTTTGGTCGTCTCGATCGCTAAGAAGTATCGCAATCGCGGACTATCCTTTTTGGATTTGATCCAAGAAGGCAATACGGGGCTGATGCGAGCGGTCGACAAATTTGAACATGCCCGCGGCTACAAGTTCAGCACGTACGCCACGTGGTGGATTCGTCAAGCAATCACGCGAGCGATCGCCGATCAAAGCCGCACCATTCGTGTGCCGGTACACATGATCGATACGATGAACAAAATTCGCCAGATCACTCGTGACCTGGTCCAAGAAAACGGACGCGAACCCACCGCCGAAGAAGTGGCGAACCGCAGCGGATTGCCACTCGAAGATACACGCGTCATCCTCAAAATGAGCCGTCAACCGTTGTCATTGGATCAACCGATCGGTGACCACGAAGACAGCGTGTTTGGTGAGTTCCTGGAAGATTATCGCGATGATGATCCGTTGCTAGAAACGAATCGTGAAGCGTTGAAAACGCAAATCGATCTCGCCATGGAAACGTTGAACTACCGCGAGCGTGAAATCTTGCGACTTCGTTATGGGTTGGCGGATGGCTACACCTACACGCTCGAAGAAGTAGGACGGATCTTCAAGGTCACTCGAGAACGCGTTCGCCAAATCGAAAGCAAGGCGGTTCGCAAACTGCAACAGCCGTATCGTGCGAAATCGTTGGTCAGCTTCTTGGATGGCGCCGAAATTTCGATGCTCGAAGGCAGCGAAGCGCTGTAACGAATCGCTGTGAAGCCATTCGTGGCAGCAAAATACGGCATTTGTCATATTGTAGCTACGCTCGCCAGAGCGTGGTTCGTTGTATACGCGGTAAATCACTACGCCGCTTGGAGACGCGGTAGCGTGAAAAAGTTCTCGCTGTGAAACGGCATCACGATTTGACGTTGCGTCAGATCGAGGGTGTCATCGCGAACCGCCGCGAGAAACGTCTTGCCGCACAAGTGGTTGTCATAGAACGCGGCCGCCGATCGTGACATCTCATCCAACTGTGACGCAGTGAGTTGATGAATGCGATCGATCGCGTCTCGCAATCCGTCGGCGCCTCGGAAACAAATCGCGTTTTCACCGTCGCTTAACTCGGGCCGCAATCGGTCACCGTATTCAATTAACGGAATCGTGCCGACACTCATCGCTTCAATCAAATTGTGGCACATCGGCTGAGCCGCCCCAGGGCAGCAAACAAAGAAACGATGCTGGGCTAAAAACGGCAGCCACTGCGAAGACGATATCGGCGTTTCCGCACTATCCTGCAATCGGATCGGGATCGTAGCATTTTCGGAGACAAATTCCCGCAGCACCTCCAAAATGTGCAGTCGACTCAGCACCCCAAAGGATTGGTTCATCTTTTGGTGGCCGTATTTCGATTTTTGGCTGCCCGCAAACAGGATCGCATCACGCGCGAATTCGCTTCGTAATGCAACTCGCGATGCAGTGTCCGAATGACGAAGCGTTGCCGGATGCATTGGGTAAGGCATCACCGGTCGCTGCGGCAAAATATCGCGGCCGATCATCATTTCGATTTGCAGCGACCCCATCCCCAAGCGTGTCGCCTGCGAAATCGGAACGTCACACAACGCAACAGCCTCGCTCGGCAGCGGTTCATCCGGTCTAAGCCACGTGGTATGCCCTTCGGCTAACATTTCGGCGCCGTGAATCTTCCGCGCGACGCTGGCCAACAACAGCCGACTGCCACGAACGAAAAACGGGGATCCAATCTCGCGGCTATGATGAGCCAAAGACGCAAAATGACGGCCGCAGTCAAACAGCATTTGATCGGTATAAAGGTCCAGTGCAATCGGACGCTGGGTCAGCGTTTCGGTGGACGCCACTCGGGAGGCCAAGATTTGTTTGGCACGGCGAATATCAACCGGAAATCGGACGATGTTTTTCAATTGCATGATGAACTCATTTTTCCGATTTGACGCTATGCGGCTCGCTTCTGGCTAATCTGTCCCGCAGGTCGGATGCCCATTTGGATCAACGTGTTGGTGGCACGGTGCCGTTTGGCGATCGCCATGCCATGGTGCCGTGCACGCCAACGGATGGCTTCGTATTCGTGATGCATGCGGTCGAGAAGAGCGGGGATCTGGTCGATCGACTCGTAGATATAGCCTACCGATCCGTTACCGCCTGCAGCACGAACTTGGTCGGCCAACCAACAGTGGTCGGGAACCACCACGGGAACGCCGCGGATAAACATTTCTAAAAGCACGCCGCTGCAGCGAGCCACATATCGCGATGCATCGTACAGGAACAATCCCACATCCGCAGTGTCCAACCATTGATGGTATTCGCCCGCAGGCATGTCCGACGACGTGATCTCGAAATAGGAATCGCGTGCCGTTTCACCCGTCAACGCATCTGCCGCAGCACGCGTTCGTTCGTAGGTGGCCTGCATCGGTTTGGGAATCATCCGCCTCCAACGCTTCGCAGGCATCTGCATCGACATCTGGTAGCGGCCGCTGGTTAAATGCGGAGCGTGAATCTTCGACAGCATCGCGGGGATCACACTTCGCCCCTTCTCGGCTCGTGGGGTTCCCGCCAACACGATCTTGTATCGCTGCGAATCGCTGTTACGCACACGCGGTGCTCGGTAACGCGTCGGATAGGGAATCGCGTTGGCCACGACCCCGACTTCGGCCAATTGCTTTGACAGCGATGCGGTGGTGGCGTGCAAATGGATGCGATGGTCTGCCATCTGATTCAGCGCGTCGTTGACTTGATCGCCAAATTGTTGCCGCTGTGCGGGTGAGGTTTGCGAATCAAACACCGCAAAATGGAAAACGATGTGAATCGTTAATGGATCGCCGGGCGGCAACTGCTGTAAAGCACGAGCAAGTGCCAACATCACAAAATCGTCCGCAGTATTGATCAACAGCGTGTCATTGCCGGTGGCATTCCAACGCCGCAGCAGTCCTAGGAAATCTTCGGACCATCGCTCGAGCATCACACTGGGGCGGCGATCGAGTCGCGAAAGTGGATCACGCAGATTTTGCCACGTGTTTTGCCACGTGCTGCCACCGACGTTGCGACCATCGACACTGCGTCGCACTTTGGAACGGCCGTCCACCCCGAGAGACCAATGGATCATCCTTCGCGCGCGAAAGCCACGCTCGACATGGATTGCAGGATCGACGGCGTCAAAACCATCAAACGATTGATGAGTCGCCAACCGGGTTTCGTAACCCAATTCCGCGGCGCCTTCCATCAACAGCGTTGCCAATTCAAGAAAATGGCCGCCAATGGAACGAATGTTGTCGTCAAACAGCAGCAAACGAGAATCGGAAACGGTCATAAACTAATCAGACGACTGCGGTGAATGGGTGACGGACGATCGAGGACGGCTAAGCAACTAACGGCGATGCAGCGGAACCGAGGCTTTTCGTCAGCGGTTCGGCTTGCATCAATAAAATCAAAAGCGGGATGCTAGCATCCCATTGTTTCATGCATTTCGGTTCGTTTTTACGTCAATAACAGGATCGGGGGGCAGCGTCCAGATTGAATCAGCGGGAAGCGGTTCAGATTTGTTTTAGAAATTGTATCGATTATGCCGATTGTCTCTTTCAAGGGCGGAGGACCAGCGTGCACGTAGATGCGTGTGCGAGATCTTCCAAAAGTTGAATGGGCTTTTTTGTTGGTTAACAGAGCCACAAGGGATGGATCGAAACATGCGTATCACGAATATTCGTATCGCTAGCACTGTCGCGATGTTGCTGTGGGGTGGCACAGCAATGCAATCCGCGCATGCTCAACGGGCTGTGGTTCCGGGCACCGGGACCGAAATCGTCGGTGTCGCCGATGACTTTGAGGATCCGAATTGGAACTATGTTCCTAACGATCCAAAGAGTACCGAAGACATTGACGAGAACCAGCGTAGCCCGATGGGACGCAGTACGAACGGACGTTGGTACGAAGGGATCAAGCGAGGCCATCCCGACATCGTCCAGCGTGTTCGCACGCCAGCCGGTGGGTTGCCAGGCAGCGAAGGTGCGTTGTTGATGCGCTCTCGATTTACCGGTATCCCGGGACAACCGAGCGGCAAGATGCACCAAGATGACTTTGTCGCGAACGTGCAATATCGGCTGAAACGACGCGTCGACGTGTCGGAAGTACCCAGCGTGACGACTCGCGTATTCTTGCCACCGGTAGCTCAATGGGAAAACCGCAGTGGACCTCACTTTGGGTTCCGTTTGGCGCTCGAAACCACCGCGATGGTCGACAAAGAAATCGGGATCGGAATCTTCAAGCGTACCGTCGAAGAGATGGGGAACGAAGTTTATTGGCCCGGCATGTTCATCGAGTTCGAAAGCCAGGGTGGAAATCGTGAAAACGATTACGCCTACCTGCGAATTCGCAGCAACCGCCGTGGTGGCGATTTCCGCGGTCCCCAAATCACAACGACCGGTTGGTGGACGCTCGGCATGAGTGTGACTCCCGACGGGATGGTGCACTACTATGCATCCGAAGGGGTCGATGATCTGACCGAAGACGATTACATCACCAGCCAATTTCCTTACGATTACCGCGCCGAGCGTTTCCGAACCTTCTTCTACAACATCTGTAGTGCCGATGACGGTCATCGTTGGAGCACGTCGTTCATTGTCGACGACCCCAAGGTTTACCTGTTGCGACCGAAGCAGCAGATGGCATCGCGACCTTCGTCATCGCGACGTTAATGCGGAAACGCTTTGAAGCATTCCGTAGCGGAACTCGTCAAGAGTTTCGGGGGCACTCGCCCAGTGTCATCTACTTTGGGTAACGCCCGCGGCGCGGGGCTATATCTGGTTGCGGCGAGTAAGACGTTCGAATCAGACCGGGCGGCTTTAGACCGGGCGGCTTTAGACCGGGCGGCTTGCATCGCTGCTCGGCTGCTGAGAGGGCGACCACGCAATCGTCCGAGCAATTCTGGTACAAACGGTGTAAGTGTCGCCGCGGCGAAGCAAGTTTGGTAAAACGGATCATCTCACCAACGTGATCCCTCCTAACGAGAACCAAACGATGCCCGCTGTTCTTGCCATTGCGGCCCACCCTGACGACATTGAATTTTTCATGGCCGGCGCGATGTTGCAACTCGCCCGTCGCGGTTGGGATTTGCATTACGCCAACCTCTGTGATGGTTCACGTGGATCCACGACGATGGATCAGTCGACTTGCGCTGCGACGCGGCTTGCCGAGGCTCGACGTGCTGCCGAGGTGATGGGAGCCACGTTTTACGATCCGATTTTTCCCGACATGGAAGCGGCCTACACGCCCGAGAACCTGCGCAAAGTGGCCGCCATGGTTCGCAAAGCAAAGCCGACAATCGTGCTGACGCATTCGCCAATCGATTACATGGAAGACCACGAGATTAGTTGTCGCTTGGCCGTCAGTGCCGCCTTTGCGCATGGGATGCCCAACTTTCAAAGCGATCCCGAATTGCCAGTCTATATGGATCCCGTGACCGTTTATCACGCGCAGACGCCAGGGCATCGTACTCCGCTTGGCCAGTGGATCACGCCCCATATGTATGTCGACGAATCCGATGTGATTGAAACAAAAGTCGAGGCGCTTGCGTGTCACGCCAGCCAGAAACAGTGGCTCGATGAAAGCCAAGGGATGGATAGTTATTTGCAGGCGATGCGCGATCTTAGTCTGCAAATGGGGCAAAAGAGTGGCAAATTCCAGTATGCCGAAGGTTGGCGTCGCCGCGAGCACTGGGGTTTTTGTGGTCCCGAGGATGATCCGCTCCGCGACGCGTTGGCGGATATCATCGTCGACACGCGGACTTAGTTCTCGCCCAGCACACGGTAGACTTCGGGCATATCAGTAACACCCTGCTGAGCCAAGGTTTCGGCTTGGCTGCGAAGGTCCACCCAACCCGCTTCGATCGCATCGGTTCGCATTTGTGCCGCCGAGGCGTCGCGGTCGAGCGCTCGTAATAACGCGTCGCCCACGGGATCGGAACCGTCGAAAAAAAGACAGTCGGCGATGGCAACGCGGCCGCGGTATCCGGTGCCAACACATGATTGGCAGTGAACCTTTTGTGCCGCATCCCCTTGGCACTCGGAACACCGTCGTCGCAGCAATCGCTGCGTCAACACCGCGCGAACGCCGCTCTGCAACGCGTAGCTTGGTACTCCGAATTGGATCATTCGCCGCAGCGTTGCTGCGACATCCGTGGCATGCAGCGACGAGAAAATCAAATGCCCCGTTAGCGATGCCTGCATCGCCGCCTCGGCAGTCTCGGGATCGCGAATCTCGCTGACAAGCAACACTTCGCTGTCTTGACGCACGGCACTTCGTAGCGCCGATGCAAGCGTCATTCCACCGCTTGGATCGAGCTCGCTTTGGCTGATCGAATCGATAATCGATTCAACCGGGTCTTCGATCGTGATCACGCTTCGCCGCGGCTGCAGTGCCGCGATCGTTCGCAGCATGCTGTACATCGTCGTCGTTTTGCCGCTGCCCGCCGGACCGGATAGTAACACAGCACCATCGGTTTGCAGACACAATTGACCCAGTTTCGTGGTCGTTGCTTTGTCGAGCCCCAAGGAATCCAGCGTATCAAACCGATTGTCCTTGCGGAGCACTCGCAGCACCGCACGCGGTCCGTGAACGGTAGGGAATACGCTCAGCCGCAGTGACGGCGACTCGGTCCCGGACGGTGCTTCATTCCGCCATTTCAATCGGCCTTCCATCGGCTGCGTGCTGCGATAGGTCGGCAGCCCCGCCAACACCATCAACCGGGTGACGGGATCGCTTGCACTGCCGCCGCGGATCCAGTCGGCGACGGATAACACACCGTCGATGCGAAACAAGACATCCCAGCCCTCTTTGCGAGGTTGCATGTGGATGTCCGAAGCGTTGCTCGAGATCGCTGTCCCGAGCAAGCGATCGACTGCGGCGATTGCGTAATCGCTCGCCGCAGGATCAAGATCCGAAAAAATCGACGAAGGCTCAGTCGCCACGAAGCTTGATTCCGAGATCGGCTAGCTTCTCACGGACTTCGTTCAAGCTGGTTACCCCAAAGTTCTTGCACTCGAGCATTTCATCGCCCGTTTTGCGAACCAACTCGCCGATCGAGTTCAATTGCAAACGTGCCATGCACTTGCGAGCACGAACCGAAAGGTTCAAGTCCGAGATCGGACGCTCAAGTAGCGCTTGCTCGTCAGGCGACATGTGGCTGGTATCGATCGGTGGATCGTTGCTCTTCTTCTCGTGAGCAAATTGGCCAAGTGAAAGACCCTTGCTGGTCAACATCTCGCGGATTTCGACCAAGCTGGTTTCGCCAAAGTTTTTGCTGCTTAGCAGTTCCGCTTCGCTGGTTCGCGTCAGGTCACCGATCGTGTCGATGCCCATCTTCTGCAAACAGTTGCGGCTTCGCACGCTGAGCTCGAAATTGGCAACGGGCATGTTCAACGTTTGTGCCAAACGATCGTTGCGGCGCTGAGCTTCTTCGTCGTACAACAAGTTGCCCGTCGCAGCGGCATCCTTCAAATACAGATTGGTTTGAGGATGATCGGGATACGATTCGAGGATTCGGCGATAACATGCCTGAGCACGGTCGAATTGGTTGTTGTCTTCGTAGATCAAACCAAGGTTGATCAGTGCACCAATACCGGTCGGAAACGCCTTGGCGGCACGTTCGTACAGTTTCAGGGCTTCGGCGTCGTTGCCGAGTCGATCGTTTTCCAGGGCCAATCCGAACAGAGCACCCGCGTGATTTTCGTCGGTGTTTACCGCACGTTGGTACAGGGCAAGCGCCTCTTCCAAACGACCACCCACGGCGGAAACCGTTGCAGCGCGTTGGTACATGTATTCGGATGTCTGCTCGGCAGGTCCGAAAATGTTATCAAGGATCTCGAGCGACTTTTCCGTGCGACCGGCGTATCGATGTGCTTCGGCGATTCGGATATTGCATTCATCGGCGTTGTAGCCCGATGTTTGTGCTTGCTGGTAAACCGGAATTGCTTCGTCGTAGCGGCTCAGTTCAAACAGCGCTCGTGCTTGGTAAAACAATGCCATCGCACTGCCGTCAGCATTCTGCAGCGTTTCCAGAGCCGATTTGAATTTGCCCAGCAGGAACAAGCAAACACCCATCTTGGTCTTTGCTGCCGGGCTGAGCGATTCGTCGGTCTCCATTTCGTTCACGGCGTCGCGAAGTTCGCCAAAATGGCCGTAATTCTCAGTGATCGCAGAACGAATGGCTGCGACATCGGATGGACCAAACGAATTGTTTGCCAGAACCATCTCTTTCAAATCGAGCACATCGAGTTCGATATCACTCATCGAGAAGCATCTCCTGTCGCGAGCTGTTTAAGCTATGGATGCAAGTTTGGGAAAACTTGCACTAAATTAGAATCTTAATTGAGAAGCCAGCGGCGGGATTTGAACCCGCAACCCTCGCATTACGAATGCGATGCTCTGCCAATTGAAGCTACGCTGGCGTTCACTCGTTCGGGGGGCTGTAGGCATCCGGCTCCGCGTGCCATGTCGAAAGCCTGTGCCAAAAGAACGGCGTGTCCAAAGAAAATAAGCGAAATACCCAAAATTCGTCAATAGGCGACTATTAGAACAACGTCCTCTGTAGCCTCTAAATCCAGACGTGATGACCAATTAGGAGGGAAAAATCAGCGGTGTGGCGTTTAAACCAATTTTTTTTGCCACTGGTGCCCTTTTTCAGTATTTTCAAATTGAAGAGTCTCTAATTGGCGAATCAGTTCGCTGCGGTCGCTGTTTACCGCCGTTTCCACCGCATAAATTCGGCGATCGGAAAGCGTTTGGATCAAACTGCCAATCAAAAAACTTTCCGCTCCACTGAGCCGGTCGGGATTCTCTAACAGCGAAAGATCCAGGATCGCATGGGCACAATTCATCACCTGGGCCTCAACGTCGCTGCACCAAAGTTCGACTTGAGCCAGCATTTCGCCCGTGCGATGTTCGACAATCTTGTGGCATTCGATGTCAAAATGGGAAAATGCCGACGCCAAGCGAGGGATGACCGGCATGCGAGGCTCGCGAACACCTCGGGTGGTCCGCCGCAACTGCAAGGCTTCACGATTGACCGGGGGCCGGTAAGGGCTCGTTGATACCACTAATCGCGAAATCGGATCGCTCGCGGTGTAGCCCGCTTGGGTTAACAGCGATGTCGTGCGAGTGTCCGCTTCGGGAACGCCAATGCCGTGACCAATCGGTGGTAATCCGACGTAGCCGTCATACCCGTCGCGAACCAGCCCGACACGAAGCGAGTGACAACCGAGTTCTTTGACGCGGGCTTCGGCGGCCGCCAACAAGGGCTCGCAGACCTCTAGCCCCCCATTAGGCGAGAAGCATATTGCCAGCATGCGGCCCATATGCTCGTGCTCAAATCCCGTATCCTGGTCGGCCTTCTGCCCCGCTTCCTCTGGGTAACGGTCCACTGCAACGTGACACCAAGCGCGGACCTGCCCCTCGGACAAAGCGACCAGCAGATTGGCAGGATCAAAAAAAGTGCGAGCCAGTATGGCCTGTTCAATCGTCGCCATCGCGACCGGGGGCGACATGCCGATGCAAGACCAGTGATCGATCCAGACATCCACCAATCGCGGTAGGTCTACGTTGCAAAAAGGCCGAATAGTTGACACGGTAAAATCGCCGTTTGCGTTCAGGTGGAGAGTTTCAAGGATGGAAATGCAAGAACTGGACCGTTCCCCATTTTTTTGCGTCACAACGGCAACGACAAGACAACTGCTTTGTCAAAGGTGAATTTCAGCTACGTTAAAAAATGCACAAACCCTATAGGAAAAAATGCTTCGCAGCGTTGCCTGCCGGGGCACGATTGCACCGGCAAGCTCACCGCCGACACTTGCGGCATTACACACTTTGGTCGCCCTTTTATACACGAATCCTCGGTTTTTATTTAACAAAACTGTAGCCGGAATCAAAATGAAATTCAGCAGCAAGGACTCGTTGATCGAAGTGCCAAATCAATCATCAATCAACACGCCCGTTCATCCAGGCACGCGGTGCCCTCTCGTTCGCCTCTCTCGATTCGGGTCATGCCAACGGTGGTAAGTGACAAATACAATCAGCCCGCTTCGGCTTCTTTGCTCAGTCGTCCTCGGCTGTCTGCGTCGCTGCTTGATAACGCAACAAGGGCGATCCAAGATCAATTAGGGATCACGCTGCGTCCGACTCAAATCGATGCGGCACGTTGTCTGCTCGATCCTTCGATTGTCGAGATGCAGACGGGGGAAGGCAAGACGCTCAGCATCGCGGTGGCCGCGATCGCGATGGTCAAGGCGGGCCGACGTGTCTTTGTCGCCACCGCAAACGACTATTTGGCGACTCGCGATTGCGAGCTCTTGCGGCCTGTTTTTCAGGCGTTAGGCATCACCGTGGCGTCGATCACCCCAGCGAATTCCGCCGCCGACAAAGAACTCGCCTACACGGCAGATGTGGTCTACAGCACGCTTCGACAGTTTGGATTCGATTTTTTGACCCACCGTCTCCAGCGGCGAAGCGAGTCGGCCAATCACCGTCACCCCGGGATGACACTCGACGTATTGTTGGTCGATGAGGCCGATAGTGTGCTGATCGATGAAGCTCGCACGCCTCTGGTGATCTCATCGGCTCCGGTGCCGGGCGAAGTTGACACGGCGGCAACGTGTCGTTGGGCTGCCGATTTTGCCAAAACGTTGTCCGCCAACATCGACTTTGTTGTGACCGCGGATTCGGACGCGATTGCCTTGACATCGGTGGGACATCAAAAAGTGCTGCGATCGACAATGCCCGCAGAAATGAATGCAATAACGACCACTCAGATCCTGTACGCGGTTGAAACGGCGCTCGATGCAGCCACACGGTTTCGCCGTGATCAACATTACATCGTCGCCGACAATCAAATCCAATTGGTGGACGAGTTTACTGGACGTAGGCAAGTCGATCGAACCTTTGCTGCAGGGATTCATCAAGCGATCCAGGCTCGTGAAGGGTTGGCGATCACCCCCCCCTCGGTCCCGATCGCAAGAATCACAATCCAAGAGTTCGTTGCACGTTTTGCCCACCTGGCCGGTATGACTGCGACCGCGTGGGAGGATCGTCGCGAGATTGCCGAAGTCTATGGATTGTCGATTCGACGTTTGGCGTCGTGGAAACCTTCACAGCGAGTCGAGTATCCGCCGCGGATTTGTGATAGCGAAACCGCAAAATTTGCCGCGATTGCGGACGAGATTCAAGACGTTGTGGCGGCGGGACGCGCCGTGCTGGTCGGTACGCGAACGATCGAAAAATCAGAACAACTGAGCCGTGTCTTGCACTCGCGAGGCTTGCAACATGTCGTGTTGAACGCCCGGCACGTGGATCGTGAAGCCGAGTGGGTACAAGCGGCGGGCACCGCCAAACGGATCACCGTCGCGACCAATATGGCGGGACGAGGGACCGATATACCTCTGGATGCATCGGTTGCCGATGCCGGCGGATTACACGTGATTGTCAGCGAACCGCATTCGGCAGCACGCATCGATCGCCAATTGATTGGCCGCGCGGGCCGGCAAGGGGATCCCGGTTCGTGTCGCTGTTATTGGTCGATCGACGATGAAATTCTCGATCATGCCTATGGAACGGCTGCCGCCGATTCGCTTCGCCACCGCATGCGAAACGCATACTCTGAAACCCGAGTCCGCTGGCAACTTCGCCGCGCCCAAGCCGCCGTTGCTCGGATGCAGCGGCGTGGACGCCACCGTCTGGCACTCCAAGCCCGCCAACTTGCTCAGCAAATGCGTTCGCTCGGCCTCGATCCGCATCTGGATCCGATCCGCGAATCGTCGTAAAGCGAATCGTCGAAATGGATGGGCTGATTTGCCGCCACGTTGCCGCAATGTCGCTACAATCGATGGCGATTCACGCTTTGCGATCACTGCGGTATGATGACGACAATCATCGAATCAATCGGTTCTTCCGATCGATCGTGCACCTTCGAAACGGCTGGGCATTTTACATATGACATCGAATGACCTGACAACGCGGCTCGCCCCCCAAAATTGGTGTTCGGTGAACCGGCGGCCTGCTTCGCTTCGGGCAGCATTGCTCAGCCTCGTCTTGCTGGCATTTGTCTCCGCTGATGCGGTCGCGGCGCCCAATGGATTGCAAAACCATGTGGACCCGTTCTCGCTGCCCGGAACCGATGGTACCGCCGTCTCTCTTTCGACGGATCCCACCGTTTCGTTGCACGTTCTCTGTTTCCTCGGCACCGAATGTCCGCTGGCCCGGATCTATGGGCCACGCCTCGATGCCTTGGCGAATCAATACGCCGAACGTGGCGTTCAGTTCATCGGGATCAACAGCAACATCCAAGACTCGATGGACGAGCTGCGGCGGTATGTCAAAGATCATCGGCTGACCTTTCCTGTAGCCAAAGATTACGATCGCCGGGTCGCGATTCAATCCGGTGCAACACGTACCCCCGAAGTCTTTGTGATCGATCGATCCGGCACGGTTCGTTACTCGGGCCGCATCGACGATCAATACGAACCCGGCATCGCACGAAAACAGGCGACGCAGCACGATTTACAAGATGCCATCGACGCGCTGTTGGCCAACAAACCGGTGCCCAACCCGAAAACGACCGCGATGGGGTGCTTGATCGCACTGCCGCGAAACACATCGACCGATTCCGAATCCAAGGTCACGTACTGTGATCAAGTCAGCCGGGTGTTGCAAAATCATTGTGTCGAGTGTCATCGAGCGGACGAGATCGGGCCGTTCTCGCTCGAAGATTACGACGACGTCATCGGCTGGGCCGACATGTCGTTGGAGGTGATCGGGCAACATCGCATGCCGCCGTGGCATGCCGATCCCAAGCATGGTTCGTTTGCCAATTCGCGGCACATGCCCGAGCAAGACAAGCAGATTTTAGTCGATTGGGTTGATGCCGGGATGCCCTACGGCGACGCCCGCAAACTGCCACCCGCTCGCGAGTATGTAGCGGGCTGGCAACTGAGCGAACCGCCTGACCAAATTGTGACGATGAACGATACCCCGTTCCACGTTCCTGCCACCGGGACGGTTGAGTACCAGTACTTTGTCGTCGATCCTGGTTTTGCCGAAGACAAATGGATTCGAGCCGCCGAAGTCGTTCCCGGCAATCGGTCAGTGGTCCATCATTCGATCGCCTTTGTGCGTCCCCCCGACGGCGCTGATTTTCGCGACATCGGCTTTCTTTCCGCGTATGTCCCTGGCCAACGACCGAGCGAATTGCCAACCGGTTATGCGCAACGGGTTCGTGCCGGTTCCAAACTCGTGTTCCAAATGCACTACACGCCCACCGGCAAAGCGGCCGAGGATGTCACGCGAATCGGGTTGCTGTTTGCCGATCCCAACGAGGTCACGCACGAAGTGTTTGTGTTGGGCGGTGTCGAACAGGAGTTTGAAATCCCACCGGGGGCAGCCAACCATGCCGTCGATGGCGACATTGGTGGCTTTCCCAAAAACGGCACGCTGTTGTCGATCACGCCGCACATGCATCTGCGTGGCAAGGCGTTTCGCTTTGTCGCTCAGACAAAGTCGGGCGAGCAAACGTTGTTGGATGTCCCAAACTACGATTTCAATTGGCAACATAATTACGTGCTCAGCGAACCGTTGCCGCTCAGCAACGTGAACCAGCTCTCCTTCACGGCGGTGTTCGATAACTCGGCCGACAATCCCACGAACCCGGACCCGTCCGAGTTTGTCACGTGGGGCGATCAAACTTGGCAAGAGATGGCGGTCACGTTTGTGGCCGTTGCAAAGCCGCTGGGGCCGCAAGCCAATCGACGCGAAACCGCAGACGATCCGGCTAAACAAAAACGACTTCACGAGCAACAGAAAACGAACGAGCAAGAAGCGACGCAGTTTGCAGAGCGTTACATCAAACGATTTGATTCCGATGACGATGGCGTGCTCACCAAACACGAACTGCCCGATTCCGTGCGGATGTTCAGTTTCCGTTCGTTTGATCATGATGGAGACGGCCAAATCAGTCATGAAGAGATTCGGGTGGAATCGTTAAGTCGTTTGCAGCGTTCACGTTAGACGCGAAATGCCCGAGCCGTTCGTTTAAGGACGAAGCGTCAGCTACGCGTCGTAGTGGATCTTGCTAAAGATCCTTTCGGGGAGACTGGTCCTGCTAAGCGACGTCGGAAGAATAACTGGCGGCGTCTTCGGTAGTGGACGAGGCAACGAATTTCCGTAGTGGACGAGGCAACGAGTCCTTTTTGGCTCAGTGAGGCTGCAGGACTCGTAGCCTCGTCCACTACCGGCCTCGTCCACTACCGCCCGCCATTTACTGTTCCGAACATCCAAACGGACGTGTCGCCACGTCCACGACGGTCAAGCCGATATTTGTTTTCTGCTCGCCCCAAATTCCACCTGGAAATTCACACGAAGTGTTTTCTAAACTCCCGCCGCTCTTTCGCATCTCGTGGATCGCTGATTGGATCGTCACCCACCGCGTCGTGACGTTCTTGATCCTAGCCATTTGGACCATCGTGATGGGGCTGGGGCAATACGACCCCACCATCCTTTGGCCTGAAAAGATCACTTCATCGCCCGATCACTCCGACATGTCGGCGGATGATGAATTCGACAAATCACTTCGCGCCAAAACTCCGAATGTCTCGCCCGTTCAAATCGCTGCGGGCGATGTGATCGTGGTAGCCCAGAGTGAGCAGTTCTTCACACCGGAGGGAGCTGATGCGATTCGCGACGCGGTCGCTGCGCTCGAATCACTCGATCAAGTCGAGCGGGTGTTGTGGATGGATCGGGCCCCAATGCTGAATATCTTCGGTCTACCTGAGCCCATCTTGCCCAAACGAAACGCCTCGCCCGCTCGATTCGAAGCCGCAAAGGAACGCGCGTTAGCCAATCCGATGATCGGCGGCCAATTGCTTTCGCCGGACGCCAACACGCTGTTGTTGATGGTCCAAATCGATTGGTTGTTTGTCACCGACGACAACGATTGTACCGACGCGCTGCGTGAAGCAGCGACCGCGGCATTGGCTAATCATCCCGGCGTCGCCATGACGTTTCAAGTCACTGGCGAGGTGCCCATTCGGGTGAGCTGGGCCGCCAGCACGCGGGATAATGAACGCAAATACCAATTGATCGGTTACTCGATCGCACTTGTGATCGCTTATATCTTGTTCCGTGGGCTGTCGTCAGTCGTGATCGTCGCACTCGCTCCTAGCTTTGGTGTGTTTTGGACCTTAGGGCTGCTGCATTATCTCGGTTTCGCCGACAATCCGTTCAACTCGGTGATCGTTCCGGTGTTGCTGTGTATGGTCGGGTTCACCGACGGCGTGCACATGATGGTGCAAATCCGCCGACATCGCGCCGAAGGGATGTCGGCGACCGATGCCGCTCGGTTATCAATCCGCGAAGTCGGTTTGGCGTGCTGGTTAACGTCGTTAACGACCGCGATCGGATTTGGATCCTTGGCACTGGCGCATCACGAGATTGTTCGCGAATTTGGTTATTGCTGCGTCATCGGCGTGCTGATGACGTTCATCTCGGTCATCACCGTCATTCCGTTGGCATGCGCCAGTCCTCTGGGGCGAAATGTCCACTCCGGTTACGGTCACAATTTGATCGACAAGAATTTGAGCAAGATCTCGGTGGTGATCGAGTTTGTGTTGCGGCATTCCAAGAAAGTCAGCTTCGCTGCGATCGTCGTGACGCTGTTGTTAGCCGCGATGACGCTGCAATTGCGGCCTGACCAACGGTTGACCAGCAACATGAGTGCCGGCAGTGAATCGGCAATGGCGTTGGCACATATCGACAAACAATTTGGTGGAATGGAAACGGCCGAAGTGACGGTCCAGTGGCGGAAAGAAGTTTCTGCGACCGATGGCGAGATTGGACGGGTGGTTGCCGAGGTCGATGATCTGCTCCGCAGCGAACCTTTGATCGGTAACCCGTTATCGATTCGCAGTCTGATCGATGCATTGCCAGGCGAAGGCGACCCAGGGACACGGATGTCATTGTTGGAATTGTTGCCGCCGCCACTGAAGCGAGCCTACTTTGTACCGGAGCGCCGCGTTGCCAAAGTGGTCATGCGACTGCAGGATCTTGGCATTGCATCCTACGGCCCCGTGTTCGAGCGAATTGAGCAAGGACTGGAAACGATCCGCCAGTCGCATCCGAATTTTCGGCTCGAGCTTGCCGGTAGTGCCGTGGGTCGATGGAAGAATCTGTATCGCATCGTGGTCGATTTGGCGTTTAGTTTGGGGACAGCCACGGTGATCATCTTTGCGGTGTTGACGTTTGTTTATCGCTCGGTGCGGCTCGGATTAATTTCGATGATCCCCAACTTGTTCCCGTTGGCGATGACCGGATTCATCCTGTTGATCATGGGCGAAAGTCTCGAGATTGTCAGCGTGTGTGCGTTCACGGTTTGTTTGGGCATCGCAGTGGACGACACGATTCACTTTTTGACGCGGTACCGCGAAGAACTGAAGACGGCACCCAGTGGAACCGAAGCGATCCGCCTCGCCTTTGTCGGCGTCGGAACCGCCTTGGTGATGACGACGGTTGTATTGATCGTCGGTTTTAGTACGGCGTTACTGAGTGATGCACGCGATCACCGGATCTTTGCCTCGATGGGAATTTTAACGATCGGCGGCGCCCTGTTTGCCGACCTCGTGATGCTGCCGGCATTACTACAGCGGTACGCGCACCGGCAAGAAACCGAGAAGGTTGCTGAATTGTAATTCAGTGTTGTGCACGCGTACGGTCACCTCTCCCCAGCTTCACTCGGGAGAGGTAGCTTGCGTCGTGTCACCTCTCCCAAACAAAGTTTGGGAGAGGTCGAGCAGAGCTTTCAGCGATTGCTCGGGTGAGGGCCGTCCGAGCAAGCCGAAGCGAGTGCACGCAAATTTGCGCGGTCGGCCCTCACCCGGACGAGGCCTGAAAGGGGCCCGTCCGACCTCTCCCCTAGCTTCGCTCCGGAGAGGTGGCTTGCGTCGTGTCACCTCTCCCAAACAAAGTTTGGGAGAGGTCGAGCAGAGCGCAGAGCGATTGCTCGGGTGAGGGCCGTCCGAGCAAGCCGAGGCCAGTGCACGCAAAATTGCGCGGTCGGCCCTCACCCGGACGAGGCCTGAAAAAGGCCCGTCCGACCTCTCCCTAGCTTCGCTCGGGAGAGGTGGCTTGTGTCGTGTTGCCTCTCCCAAACAACGTTTGGGAGAGGTCGAGCAGAGCTTTCAGCGATTGTCGCACGGCTTTCCAAGCCGTCAGCGTGCCTCGCGTTGGAGCGCCAATTCGGTGAGTAGGCAGATGCGATTTTGACAGCACGTTTACTGTAGCGCTACCAGCTTGGAAAGCTGGGCGACAATCGCTCCATCGCATGCAAGTCCAAAGTCACCACCCTTATCCAGCCGCTCCCAGCGGCCGCCCCTCCCATCGGGAGGGCGAATTCTCCTCTCTCCCAACTCCCTCTCTCCGTGTCTCCCCCTCTCCCCCTCTGCACTGCTCCGTACAGCAAAAAACTACCTCGGTCCAGGCCGATGGATATGGATCGCATCCTTCGGACCGCCTGGCGGGGTTCCCCGCTTTCGCTTTTGACCTTTACCCAGCTTCAACGAATCGCCCGTCTCGCGGTCGAAATAATCAGGGGTCAATTCCTCGGGTACAGCATCGCCAGTTTCATCTGTCCATTGATCCAGTACCTTTGATAATCGCGATTTCACTTGTTTATACTCTGGGGCAAACGCCAAGTTGTTTAGCTGGTTCGGATCGTCCTCCGTTTTGTACAATTCCTCTACCGGACGCGGTTCTAGAAAGACGTCCGCTTGAGCGTCACTTAGCTTTTCGCCATCACGCAGTCGTCGCAACGTTTGGTGCGAGGGCGAACGGACCGAATCCGCAGGTCCCTGCCACGCCAGTTCTGGACGCGAGTTGCGAATGTAGAGGAACTGTCCGTCTCGCACGCTGCGACCGTGAGCCTCAAAGTCGTGCCAATTATGCTCCGAAAATGCGAAGCGACGAATCGTTGATTGCGGATCGCCAAAGATCGGCGTCATGCTCACGCCTTGAATTGTTTCCGGAATCTCAGCCCCAGCCACCTCGATCACGGTCGGAGCGATATCGATCACGCTGACCAGGCTCGATGTCGTAACGCCTTCCCCCGCGATCCCCTTGGGCCAATGGGCGACCAACGCGGTCTTCATTCCCGAATCGTGCAGTCGTGTCTTCGCTCGTGGGAACGGTCGCCCGTTATCCGCCAACACCAGGATCAAGGTGTTGTCGAGCTCGCCTTCGGAGGCAAGTGTTTGAGTCACTTCGCCGACGAAATAATCGAACCGCGTCACTTCGTTGTAATACGACGCCAAATCTTGCCGCGTCGCCGGTTCATCCGCCAAGAACGGAGGAACGATCACATCCTCGGGCTGATGTTTCGGTCCATACTTCTGCTCCACCCACTCGTTGTCCGCATCCCAATTGCGATGAGCGTCAAGCGAGGCGAACCAGCAAAAGAACGGTTTGTCTTTTGGCCGATTTTTGATCGTGGCAGTCCAGCGAGCTTCGGCGCCGTGGTTGTCGGGGGTTACACCTGGATCCACCAGGTCCCATGGTTTTGCCGGTTTGGATTGTCCCACCGCTGGCGGCTCGGGCGTCATGTGATTCTTGCCCACTAGCGCGGTGTAATAACCGCTTTGCCGCAGCACCGTCGGAAACCAAGCTAAATTGGCTGCAATCGGTTCATGCAATTCCGCTGCCCGGCCTAGATTGTGAGGATAGCGGCCAGTGATAATGCTCGCACGACTCGGGCTGCAACTACTGGCGGTCAAGAAAGCCTCGGTAAAACGCAGCCCTTGTGACGCCAGTGCGTCGATATGGGGCGTGCGAGCAGCCGGATTGCCGTAGCATCCGAAATCGTTCCAGCTGACGTCGTCGGCAATCATGATCACGACATTGGGCTTCGAATCGACCGACTCAGCCGCAGCGGCCGTATCGACCAGCGTTAGCGGTGTCAGCAACAGTCCCGCGATGATCATTCGTATTGGCAAATTCATTTGTTTTCTCCATGGATAAGACGCTTCGGTGGGGTGACCATCAGCGATTCGATCACGGTAGCAAGTTGTTGCGGAGGACACACAAGTTTCACGTAGCTGTGTTGGCTCGATGGATCATCGACCCACGTCGAAACACCTTCGGCATCCAGCTGGACGCGACCTCCGGAAACGACTTCCCAGTACTCGGGCTCGGCACCCCGCACGGCGAACAATGCAGCGGCTTGATCATAGCTGGGTTGGCCTCCGTCAATCGAAGCTCGATTCTTGTAGCGTCGTTTTTCGTAACCACGGCGGACCGGATTGTCGCTCGGTGTCTGCTTCAATCGTTCGCCGGTGATCAGTACGTTGCCGATCTCGAAACCGTGCCAAACGATTTCGCCTGGCCACTCGTTGGCCACCACGATCGAGGCATCCAGGTGGGTCTTGATGTTGGTTTCCGGACGATTGGACTTGGGAAACTCGCCTCCCATGATAACCAGACTGCGCACCTTCTGTTTCACCAAATTCGGCTCACGCCGCCACAGTTCAGCGAGGTTCGACAACGCTCCAACGCTACAAATGGTGACGCTGCCGTCGGGCTGTGCAGATAACGTTTGCCGGTAAATGTCCAGGGCGTCGGGAGCCTTGTCGTCCGCCCCGATGTCGTTCGGGAACTCGTCTCGCAAACTCGGGGCATACGTACTGGTACGCTGTAGCGCCGTCGGGCCCGCTTTGTCGGTGCCGATTGGAAGATCGGGGTGACCGTAGTAGGTGTTGATCGCGTCAACCGCCGCGGCCGATGCCTTCGTCAAATCCGCACGATTGACGATCGTCGCCAGTAATTCGCACTCACCGCGATCGTCCAGTGCGTGCAACATCGCCAATGTACCGACGTCATCAGCATCGCCCGACATGTCGGTGTCGAGAATCAGCTTGACCGGATCCGCCGTCGGCAATCGCTCGGCGCCCAGGTAGAAGGCGCCTGCGATCTCTTTTCCGTCGCCATCGTAAAACCAGCTTTGCATGGTCGTGCGACCCGCGGGCACGTGCATACGGAATCGAACTTCGCCGGACTCGGGCGTCACCTTTCCGCGTTGCTCTACATCGCCTACGCGCAGTTTTGCCGATGCGATCGGCCACGCGGGGCCAGCCGGCAGGACACCGTCGGTCACTCGAGCTTCATCGACACTCGAGGTCAGACTCAAGTGACACTCGTCGGGCCAACGGCTCAGTCGAAATTCGTACTCGCCTGCCTGTGCCACCTCGATATGCCATACTCCGTTCTTGCGATCGCCAGCTCGGACTTGTTTCTGTTGATCGATGAACACGTCGGCCCATTCACACGCCGTTAACTGAACAGGATTCTCGGCGTCGTGGCCAATGATCGATCGCTCGAACTCGTTCGCCTGATCTTTTACACCGTCCCACCACGCGTTCAAGTGGGCTCGCATCGCTCGGGTCACTTCCGGATGCTCGGCGATCACATTTTGGGTTTGCAGCGGATCCTCGGTCAAATTGTAAAGCTCTTTGTCGGATAGTAACCGCCACTGTTTCCACAACACCCCCGCCCCTTCACGACGCGGAACGGCGCCGTTGTTAGGAGTCGTCTTGACCATCCGGAATGGCATGCGGCTGTAATTGATCACCAGCATCCGGTCCTCGGGAACGCCACTCGTTCCTCGCAACACGTTAGCCAAACTAATCCCGTCAAACTGAGTTTCCGTGGGAACATTCATTCCCAGCAAATCGACCAGCGTCGGCAATACATCTTGCACTTGGGTGAGTCCCGTGACGTCACCCGCAGGCCGCAGCGAACCGGCGGGCCAGCGGACGAAGCATGGCACGCGATGTCCACCCTCCCACAAAGTTGTTTTGCCACCTCGCATGTTGGCATTGAAATATTTGGGCCCAAACGTGCTGCCGTTGTCCGTCATGAAGATTACTACGGTGTTTTCACGTAGCCCGCTCTCGGTCAAAAATGTCTCAAGCCGGCCCATGTTCTCGTCAATGTTGTCGACCATCCCCAGGAAACGGATCAACTCGGACTCCTGCTCCGGCGGAAGGCTTGGCAGCGTCTCGCGAACCGATTCGAATGCCTTTTTCGCCGCTTCGTGATTCCGCGCTGGGACATAGTGGGGTTGATGAGCCGCGGCGGTTGCCAAGTAGCAAAAGAAGGGACGTCTCGCCTCCGCTTGGTCCTTCATCCACTGCATCGATTCGCGAAACAATACGTCCGTGGTATAGCCGCGATAGGATTCACGCACGCCGTTGTGGACATAGGTGTCGCCAAAGTAATCGTTCAGCCACGCGTCGGGGACCGAACCGATGTGGGAGGACGGAAACCATACGCTTTCCTGAAACCCACGATCCTGAGGCCGGTAGGGATAGGTGTCGCCCAGATGCCACTTTCCAAACAATCCCGTCTGCCACCCCGACGCGGTGAACAGGTCACCCATGGTCGGAAACGATCGTCGAAGCAGCGTTCGGCCGCTACTGACGTTCATCGCGCCGTTGCGAAGCGCGTCCACTCCGGTCATCAGTTGACCACGCGTCGGCGTACACATCGGTGCGACGTGAAAATCGGCCAGCCGGATACTCTCGTCGTGCAGTCGGTCCAAATGAGGCGTCTGCACGACGGGATTGCCATGGCACGAAAATTCGCCAAAACCTTGGTCATCGGTGATCACCACCAAAACGTTCGGTCGTTCGGCGGTCGGTGTTTCCGCGGCAACGACGGCGGACGCCGAAAACAACAACGGCAAAGCTAGAAACAATGTTTTCATCGATTCATTCTCGGGTGTCATACGGGGAGTAAACGTAGCCTAGGCTTCCAGCCTGGGTTTGCAGTGGTTCCCAGGCTGGAAGCCTAGGCTACGCTGTGAATCCGTCAGTAATAAAGTCGTTCCGCTGGTTCCCAGGCTCCGGCCTGGAAACCAGCCGTGTCATGTGCAACTCATCTCTTCGCTCGCCCCCAACGGGTTCGCAGGGCGTCCAATAGCACCGCGGCGACGATCACGCCGCCAGTGATGATTTGTTTGTTCGCATCGGAGACACCAATTTGCGCCAACCCAGTCTGCAGCACTTGGATGATCAGCACGCCGATAAACGAGCTGACCACGCTGCCTCGTCCGCCCATCAAACTGGTGCCACCGATCACGCAAGCGGCGATGGCGGCCAATTCAATTCCGATTGCCGCGTTCGGGTCCGCCGTCGACAAACGCGACGATTGGGCCAAGCCTGCCAAACCGCACATCAAACCGCTGATCCCAAACACCGCGATCGAATAGGGTGCCGCACGGATACCCGACATTCGCACCGCTTCGGCGTTCGTGCCGATCGCGACACAGTAGCGGCCAAACACAGTCCGCATCAGCACAAATTGGCCCGCGATCACCGTGGCCACCGCGATGAAAAACGCAGGCGACAGCAAGATGCTGGTGATCGGTTGACCAAACCACTCGATGCGGCTGCCGATGTAAACCGATTGCGAATCGGTCACCACCTTGGTCGCACCGCGAGCGATTTCCAGCATCCCCAGCGTGACAATGAACGAAGGAATGCCAAAGCCAACCGAGATAAAACCGTTCACCAATCCGCATCCGCCCGCGACCAACATCGCAATCGGCAGTGCCGCTAATAGCGGCCATTCCTGGTTCGCCATCAACACGCCCAGCACCGCGGAGGACAGCGCCAACAACGAACCGACCGACAAATCGATGCCGCCCACCACCAACACCAACGTCATGCCGACGGCTAGAAACGTCAAGTCAGGAATCTGGTTCGCGATCGACACCAACGTGGTCATCTGAAAGAAATTCTTGCTCATCACACTGAACACGGCGACCAGTGCGATCAGCACTGCCACCAGTCCACCGTATTGAAGAATCGATTGTTTAAGCTGCGTTTGTTTCATAACAGAACTGGTTTATGTGTTTACGATTTGCGAACGGTCTTTGTAGCCGAGGAACGATGCCTGCATGATCTTGTCTTCCGTCCACTCGTTTCGATCAAACATTTCGACCATCCGACCCGCCGACATTACGGCGATGCGATCGCATGTTTCAAACAATTCTTCCAAATCGCTGCTGACGATCACAATCGCTTTGCCTCGGCTCGCCAGCGTTTCGAACAACTGATAGATCCGCTGTCGGGCCCCGGCGTCAATCCCGCGAGTCGGCTCGTCAAACAGAAAGACGTCAGCATCGCGAACCAACCATTTTGCCACTGCAACTTTCTGTTGGTTCCCGCCGCTCAATGTGCCGACGAATTGATCAATCGACTCGCAACGTGTCGCCATCGAGTCACGCATCTGCGTGGCAACTCGGCTTTCTTCGGCCTCGCGAGTCAGGCCGACTCGCGAAAATCGTCGCCACATACTGCTGAGGGTCGTGTTGATGCGAATCGATTGCGACAGCAGCAGACCGTCCTGTTTTCGGTCTTCGGTCACCATCGCCAGCCCCGCCGCGACCGCTTCGCTAGGATGCCGGAACCGCCGCGGTGTCGCATTGGCTTCCAGCGAATCGCCTAAGTAAACGTATCCTGCCTCCGCAACATCGGCACCAAAAATCGCTCGCAACAATTCCGTGCGGCCCGAACCCACCAAACCCGTAATCCCAAGTCGCTCGCCTCGCCGCACCGTGAAGCTGACATCGTCAACGATCCCCGACGTCACCGACTCGACTCGCATTGCATCCTGATTCGTCGCGTGACAAACGTGGTCACGCTTGGCCGCCACTGCTGTTTCGCCACTCATCAAATCGACCATCGCATCGGTCGTTAGCGATGCGGTCGATTGAGTGCTCACCAGCGTCCCATCACGCAGCACCGTAACTCGGTCGCTCAATCGTGCGACTTCATCCAGCCGGTGGCTGATGTAGATGATTGCAACCCCTTCGTCTCGCAGTCGCGTCAAGTGAGCGAACAGCTGCTCGGATTCGCTGCCCGAAAGCGCCGCGGTGGGTTCGTCCAGAATCAGCAATTTGCACTGCCGAGCCAAAGCGGCTGCGATCTCGACCATTTGTTGCCGCCCAACCCCCAGCGAACCGACCAACGCGTCGGTTGCCACATCGGCCAATCCAAAGCGATCCAGGATTTGCCCTGCCCTACGATGTAGTTCACGCGAATCGATCGCGCCGAATCGCCGCGGCAATCGAGTCAGCAGCAGATTTTCGGCGACTGAAAGTGTCGGAATCAGATTCAATTCCTGTTGCACAATCTCGACGCCAGCGGCTTCCGCGTCTTGCTTGTTCGACGGAGCAAACGAGTGGCCATCGAGTGTCATCTCGCCCTCGGACTTTGGCACAAGCCCGCTAACGATCTTGCACAGCGTGCTCTTGCCGGCACCGTTGGCTCCCAACAGTGCATGGATTTCGCCCGGACGCACCTCTAGCGATACGTCACGCAATACCGTCACGTTGCCATAGCGTTTAGTCAGACCGTCGACTTGCAACAGCGAATTCACAGGCTTTCCTTCGTCACCAAATCGACCGGAGTTTCGACGTCATCGGTTGCCGCCGATTCTTCCTTGACTTGTTTCAGAGCCGCCTCAATGCCAAATACCGCCAACTGATCGCCATGTTGGTCGGCGGTCGCCAAGACTTTGCCTTGTTTGATCGCCTCTTGAATCGCCGTGATATTGTCAAAGCCGACGATCATCACTTCGCCTTCGCGGCCTGCACTTTTCACCGCTGCGATTGCCCCCAAGGCCATCGAGTCGTTGGCGGCCAGGATCGCCTTGATCTCGGGGTGTTCGCTCAGCATCGACGATGCGATCGTGTTCGCTTTGCTCATTTCCCATTCGGCCGTTTGGCTGTCGACGATCTCGATCCCGGCGTCTTGCATCGCGGCTTGGAAACCTTTTAAACGCTGCTGGGCATTAAACGAGGTGCGGATGCCTTCCAGGATCGCCACCTTGTCACCCTTGTTCAGTTTGGCGGCCAAGTGATCGCCCACCTTCTTGGCTCCCGCCATGTTGTCGGGACCGACAAATGGGATCGAAATTTTTTCTTGCGTTAGCACGTCGGCATTCAACCGGTTGTCGATGTTGATCACGGCGACGCCCGCTTGCGATGCTCGTCGCAGTGCGGGAACCAAGGCTTTTGAATCTGCCGGAGCGATCACGATCGCGTCGACGCCGCTGGCCACCATCTCTTCGACGAGCGAGACTTGGCGGCTGAGATCACGTTCGTCTTTGATTCCGTTGACGACCAAGTCGTAGTCATCGGAGTGCTCGGCTTGATGCGCCGTTGCCCCATCGGCCATCGTCGAGAAAAACTCGTTCGCCAGCGACTTCATGATCAAGGCAACACGAGGCTTGTCATTGTCTGTGCCCGCTGCTTGGCGATCCTCAGGCGTTGTTGACGATGAATTGCACCCTGCAAACGTGAGCAACGTTAATAGCAACAGGTAATGGCGAATTCTCATGGTTATTTCTTCAACGTGGACAGTAAAAATGGAAGGATGTTTTGTAGTCAGCCGTGGGGCCGTAAGACACCGGGTCGTTCGAGCACTCTGAGCAAACGGGGTGAAACAATTTTCCGATAAAGGGTTGTATGTCTTCGCCGTAGCGGAAGTCGTCAAGACTTTCGTTCGATTGGCGTATGTCCCCCAAAGCTCTTGACGAGTTTCGCTCTCGAAATGCTCACACGCGAGTGATTTTTGAATCTTCAAACTTTAAAACTTCAATCGCTCCTCAATCATTGGACGCGTTCCCATGCTAGGTTGGGCGCCATCGCGTGATGCCGCGATCGCTCCCGCAGCACTGGCGAATCGCATCGCTTCGACTAGGTCATCGGTTTCGGCCCAGCGGACACTCAAGGCGCCTGCGAACGCATCGCCCGCCGCGGTGGTGTCGACCACCGTGATTTTGTCGGCGGCAAACTGATGAAAAGTGTCGTCCGTATACAGTACCGATCCACGGTCACCCAAGGTGATCACCGCGTTCTTGCTTCCTCGGCGGTGCAGTTCCCGGGCCGCCTCTTTGGCATCGGCGATCGTCTCGACCGGTCGCCCCGTGATCGCAGCCGCTTCGGTTTCGTTGGGGCAAACCAAGTCCACGCATAGCAGTTCGTCGCTCCAAACCGGCGGGACCGGTGCGGGATCAAGCACGACTCGCACGCCCGCTTGTTTGGCGATCTTGATCGTCGCTAACACGGCGTCCAGCGGAATTTCGAGCTGCAGCAGCACCACGTCGGCCGTCTCGATCGCATCGCGATTGGCATCAACGTCCTCCGGCGTGACGCGTCCATTGGCTCCTTGCACCAACATGATGGCGTTTTGACCGCTTGCTTCCACCGTCACGATGGCCAGTCCGCTGGGACAATCCGTCGTTTTCGCAATGCCATTACAATCGATGTCGTGCGATCGCAGTTTTTGCAGCAGCGTGTTCGCGAAAGCATCGTCGCCGACTCGGCCAATCATTCGCACATTGCTTCCCGCCAATGCAGCGGCGACCGCTTGGTTGGCTCCTTTGCCGCCACCGATCTCGGACGACGAATTGGCGGTAATCGTTTCCCCGGGACGAGCGAATCGGTCACAGCGAACGACCAGATCCATGTTGATCGATCCGACCACCGTAATCTTCGGAGGACGTTGGGTGCTCATTGTTTTGCCTCGCGGATCGAGTCTCGGTTTACCAGGTGTACTTCAATGGAATGCTTTTTGGTTCGCGGACGCTTGCCAGTTCGCAGTTGTTTGCTGATCAATTCCGCCGCGGTCCGCCCCAGAGCCGGCACGTCTTGTGCAACCGTGGTCAGCGGGACGCTCATAAAGTCGGCGAAGGGAATATCGTCGAACGTCACGATCGACAGGTCCTCGGGGACACGCAGTCCCATTTCCGACACTGCGCGGAGTGCCCCCAGAGCATTCGGGGTGCTGAAGGCAAAAAACGCCGTGATGTTTGGGTGCGTGCTCAGTAGTTGTCGGGCGGACTCGTATCCCGAGTGTTCACTAAAACTGTCGCCGGCGACCATCGACGAGTCCAATTCGATGTCATGTTTCGCCAATCCGGCGCGAAGTCCCTCGATCCGCTGGTCATTGGGCAGCGTTCCGGGCAATCCCTGCAAAACGCCGATCGACCGGTGTCCATGATCCAGCAGTAATTCGGTAGCCCGCTGGGCGCCGCAGCGATGATCCGAAGTGACTTGCACGAGTTTACTTTTGGCGAAGCCGCGATCGACCAGGACCACTGGCAATCCCGAGGCATCGATTGCCGCCAGATGATCGTGTTGTCGGCCGACGGGACAGACGACCAAGGCTTCGATTTGTCGGCCCAGTAGTTGTTCGATCAGCTTTTCTTCATTCGCGGTCGTTTCACGGCTATCGGCCACGATCACTGAGTAGCCGTCGTGTTCGGCCGCCAGCGTGACTTCGCGAGCGATCGAGGCAAAGAACGGATTCGACAGATCGGGAACGACCACGCCGACGAGTCCCGAGCGTTTCAGTCGCAGCGAACGGGCGACCTGGCTAGGACGAAAGCCGAGTTTCGCTGCCGTCTTCTTGACTGCTTTTTCGGTCTCCACACTGATCCGGTACTCACGAGCGCGACCGTTCAGCGAGCGTGAAGCGACTGAAACGCTCACCCCCGCCGCATCCGCCACATCTTGCAAAGTCACCGACATCATGGATCCCGCCGCAGTCATCTCTTCAGGGTTGTGAACGAATCCGTAGTGGACGAGGCAACGAGTCCCCGCTGAGTATCTGAGTAGTGGACGAGGCAACGAGTCCCCACAAACAGGTTCTCCGCCGCCAAAAATCCCGCAAACCGTCCGATTCTCGCACACCAAGCACAAACGATTGTGCCAACTTACTCCCTGTATCCACCCCCGTCAACCGTTGTCTATAGAGCAATCCGCCCCCGTAGCGCAGGCTGCCAGCCTGTCATCAAGATAGTGCGATCACATGAGATTTATTCGCTCTGTTATTTTGGCGGCAAAAAGATGGGTGGCAAAAACATCAAAGAATGAGCTGTAGCGAAAGTCGCGAAGACTTTTGAATGTGGGATAGGCTTCCAGCCTGTCATCGGTCGGGGGGGGCGAGAGGGATCTTTAGCAAGATCAGGGATCTTTAGCAAGATCCACTACGGGAAGTGCGTCACGATCGCGAAGCGGTCAACGACGATGGCAGATGAGATTACAGGAAGATGGTTGACAGGAAAATAAAGAACTGCTGTCGCGAAAGTCGCGAAGACTTTTGGCTGTGGAACAGGCTTCCAGCCTTTTTGTGCCCGACAACTCATGTCGAGCGAATTGTCGCCTTATCCCGATAGGGATTTAAGCAATTAGCCGTAGGTAAGCGGAGCGCCACCTACGGAATCCCAGCACCGTCATCTGTGACCCTTTCAGGGTCAACGATTATGGAATCATTCGTTTTCCGGTGGTGTTCGCTGCGCTCCAACCACCGGCTAATTGCTGAAATCCCTATCGGGATAAGCTCGTAAAAGTTCTGGGGTATAAAAAGGCTGCCAGCCTGTCATCGGTCGTGGACTGTTGCTCGAGGGATCTTTAGCAAGATCCACTACGGGAGGAGCGTCATGATCGCAGGACGATCAACGGCGTTGGCGAGAAACCGACGAGCGGAGTCGTCGGGCGACAATCGCGCGGCTGCAAGCTCAGGGTCACGGGCCCTCACCCTCGCATTCGCTGAAGGCTTTGCTCGACCTCTCCCAAACTGTGTTGGGAAAGGTGGCAAAACGCTGCCGCTGCGATCCGGCCGACAATAGTCGCACGGCTTTCCAAGCCGTAAGCGTGTATCGCGTTGATCGCCGATTCGGTGAGTCGTCACGTTCGAGTTGGGCGGCACATTCATCGTAGCGCTACCAGCTTGGAAAGCTGGGCGACAATCGCCGTGCAAGCACAGAGGCGCCGGCCCTCCCCTCCCGGAAGGGAGGGTAAATTCTCCTCACTCCCAGCTCCTCACTCCTCTCTCCTCGGTGCCAGATCCTTGGAGCTACTCGTTCGACGAATGGGCGATCGCTTTACCGATCATGTCGCGGATCTGCTCCAATTGGTCGAGTCCGAGCGTGCGCTTTGTTGCGATTTGTTCGGGGAGTTGATCTGTTTTGACGTCAACGACGACAGGAATCACTAAGCGATCCAATCCCGTTGCCAGTCCCACTTCGTACTGCATCCAATTGGATTCTAGCGAATTGGGGGTCACGAGCGTCACGACCGCGTCGGATCGGCCAATTTCGTCTTTCAGCCACTGGCGAAGTTCGGTTCCCTCAGGAGCGTTGGATTCGTCACTGGAGGCATCGATCCCCATGTCCCTCAGCTTTTGAGACACGTATTTCGCTAAATCGCGAGATTCTTCGGTGTGGCTGACATAAACCCGTTTCTGTTTTTCGGGCGTTGGAGCTGTCGCTTTTGGTTGTTCAGTCATCAAACATTCTCCATCAATCCACCCATCGCATCGAAGTAGTCCGGCAATTCGTTAATGGAGATTGCTCTGCGGTCCTTCAATGGCTTCGGTCTGTCATCTAGTTTAACGTGCATCAGGACAAGTGTAATCGGCAAATCGAGCGCATCAGCGATACCGGCTTCGTGCTTGACCCAGTCCGACTGGATCGAAGCGGGCGAGAGCAAAACCAGCAGCTCATCGGATTTTCGCAGTCCCGCCTTGATCTCTTCACTGATATTACGTCCCGCGTCGATGTCAAAAACATCGACCCAAACGCTGCCGCCGGCTTGTTCAATCTTCTCGCGAATTTGATGACAGACCCATTTGTCTTGTCGCGAGTGGCTGAGGAAAATTTGATGTTTCGCTGTGGTCGATTGGCTGGTCATCATCGTCGTTGCGGCAAGTGAGAAAACGCAATTCGCTGCGGCCAAGAGTGTTTCATCGCGATCATAACTTATTGGTCGCGGAGTCGCTGTCGCATCTCTTGAAACCAAGTGGGGATGTCGGCAGGCGGAGTTACTCCAACAAGTTCTTTAGAAAAGGTATCTGTAACGATGTGTTCGCCGAGTGCACGATAGGATTCAAATTGTTCTTCGTCGTAAGCGAGGTCCGCCGTGGATTGGTGAGGAAACTCCGGTTCCCGCTCTCGATAACTCTCGATCGCTTTGCCCTCGTTGCCGCTGATCGAACTTTTTAAATACAGCAGCCATCCGGTTTTTCCATCGCCATAGTTAATCTCACCGAGGGCAAAATGGTAATCAACCGTGGGCGATGCTGCTTTGCCCGTCGGCGGCGATTCGGTCGGGATGCCAGCATCGGTCTCGGCGCGTGCATCGGCAACTTTCAGTCGTGACAGATCAATCTTGATCTCGATTCCAAAATCGATTTTTGCATAGCGAATGACTTGCAAGAAGCTGCCGCAAGTGATCCCGGGATCACATTCACCGTCGACCAGCACGATGTAACGGCAACGCCGACGCAGCAGTTCGTAGATCCCCATGTTCTCGATATGTCCGCCATCGGACAAATTGACATACGGGTACGTTTCACGCACGTCGCCAATGAATTGTCGCAACCAATACAGCGGTCCTGGGTTTCCGTCCCACATCCCTTTCTCGCGATTGGGCACACGTAACCAATAATCCAAGCGGACATTGAACAGCGCGGCCCAAAAATTGAAACGACTGCTGTTCACGCCCATGAACGGGGATGCGGCTGCACCTGAGATGGCCACGGCCGTGGCAAGATCGACGCTGGGATCGGTCTTCTCGATATCAGTCGTGTCAAAGTAACCCGTGGATTCGCTGCCGCAGTAATGTTTGCTAAACAGAAAGAAGTCCGCGGTTCGTCCACGAAGCGGTTCGCGGTGTCCGGCTGGCGCGTTGAGCGACGCGTTGATCAAGTGGTAGGGAGCTTGCTCGGTAAGTTCGCTCAGCTTTTGAGGGGAGCTTGCGATCACCTTTCCGGCCGAGTCCAGCTTTAAGTGATAAGCACGAGCCAGGCGATCGCGATAGAACGGATGCAGCGAGCAAGCGTTGATATTGAGAAACCAGTGTGTCACGGCAAACACAACCACCGCCAGCCCTAGTAGCCACCACCATCGATTCATCACGAGTTCGCGATTGACGCCAATGAATAAGGAATGGCTCGCAATTAGTGTGGCGACCATCCAGATAAATACCAACGGCAGGATCACGATTGCGATCGTAGCGAGTACCGGCTTCCAGCGACTCGTCTTGCTCGTCATCGCAGAGAGTCGTGAAACGATCGGAATCGCGATCGCGGACAAGGCCGCAATGACCGATTCTCCCGGAAGCATAATTCCCATCTGGCTGGTTGCTTCGATTACATAGCTAAGTTTTGCCCCCAGTGGAAACGCCCACCAAGCAAACATCGCCAAAAGGAATAGGAATAAATAGCCGACCCTACGCAGTGCCGTCTCAGGCAGATCGGTTTTGCCTCGTTTTCGGCGATAGTGCTGCAGAACCGTAATCAGAATTAAACACACGGCGAAAAACGTGAGGGTTACGGCGACGAAAGCCTGTTCCCACCACCACCCCGTATAGGCATGATCTCCCTTAAACGCTCGCGAGATTGCCTCCTGATTCAGCAGGCAAATCACTAGGGTGAAAAGCACCAAGGGAGGAAGGACCACAAAAAAACTGGCCAGCCAACCCGCAAACGCCAGCACGGGGATCTCTAGTCGTTTCCAAAAGCCGCCCGTCAACAACGACTTGCTGCTGGACCGCAAGTGCCGCATCGGTGCCGATTCTTGCGTGGCATCCCTGACAAAGGGAAGATCGTTCTTGCCCAGCCCAATCCGTGACGCGGGTGCTGATGATTTCGACCCGTCGGAAACATCGGAGTTTAAGAAACAACTTAAAAACGAGCCCGCATAGCCTCCGCCCGAGACGGTCGACAGGTAGTCAAAGTTGGCCAGCATGCCTTGCTTGGCGAGTCCTTGCAGTGCTCCGAGTGCAAAGGTGGCCGACCGCAGTCCGCCGCCGGAGAGGGCGAGTCCGGTCAGATTGCTGACTGCGGTATCGGCGTCCATCCCACGTCGTAATCGGATCGCAGACAATTCGGCTTGATGAACCGCGGTTGCAGTGGCTGGATCAACGCTTGGCGAAAACAGGATTTCGTTATAGGGCCATCCCGGCTCGGTATCGCTGCGGAGCGTGGGGATGGGGGTGTGAGCGTCGGGAACGGTCGATGATGGGACACGAATCGGCTGGTTGCGAGCCAACGCAAGAAACAGCTGTTCAAAGTAAACCACGATGCCTTGCAGTCGCTCAAGTTCTTCGCGGAAATCGTGGTTGTCATCTTCACTCAGTTTGCCGCTGGAGAACGGCTTGTGCCATTTCGCAGTGAAAGGGCGTACATCGTTATTGAGAAACGCCCAAACGAGATCGGCAAACCGATGCGCCTCGGGGCCCGTCTTTTCGCAGATCTCACGTGCACACTCGAACAGTCCATGGACACTCTCGAGTGCCGATTTTTCATTCCCACGCAAATAGGGAAGCGGCCGAGTAACAATCCGGCTACGTAATTGGTTGTAAAACTCCCAGGCCGCCCGTTTGTCCGCATCGGACGGATCAAAATTCGCGTCGGTCCAAGCATCACCAAGCCGCATCAACAATTCCTGAGCCGCGGCATTGTCAGTTTTCGCTACGACTGCATCGGAGTCCTGCTCGGGTGACTCCCCTAGCAGCCATTGTTTCCAAGTGATCATTTGCAACATCAGTCAAAAAGTGTCGTTAAAGTCGTTTGTGGAGACGCTTCTAAAAGCCGAAATATGACTGAGAGGGGGCGCGTGACCGCACAAGAGATGGTATCGTTTTCTCAGGCGAGATGTGCAGTTCGCGACGGCGAGCGAGGTTGTTTTCTGTCAGATTTGTTTGGTGATTCTATGACGAACCAGATTGCAAATGTGGGTGGTATGACTGTCAGAGTTCTGATCAGCTATAGCCATGACTCCAGAGAACACTCCGAGAAAGTGCTGTCGTTTGCCAATAAGCTTCGTGCCGACGGCATTGATTGTCAAATTGATCAATACGAACCGCGTCCACCAGAAGGTTGGCCGCTTTGGATGGAACGCCAAATCGAGATGGCGGATTTTGTGCTTTGCATATTTTCTGAGCGATACTTTCGACGAATTCGCGGCGAGGAAGCACCTAATATAGGAAGGGGGGTTGCATGGGAGAGTGTATTACTCAGAAACGAACTCTACGATTCACCACATAACAATACGAAGTTTATTCCCATTGTCTTCAAGCAAGCAGACACAAAGTTCATTCCTACCTTTCTTCAACACCATACTTACCACGTAGTCAGTAGTCTTAATCTTGAAGAGGATTCTGGCTATCAAGAATTGTATCGGGTGCTTACAAATCAACCGAAAGCAATAGTCCCAAGCTTGGGACCTGTCCAAGCACTAGAACCACGCTTGCCTAATCCACAAGAGTTCAACCTTGCCAAGCTCACGCCAGCAATCCAAAAACAATCTGGAGAGTTGCCGGTCGATGCTCTTGAGTCGGGTCAGGAAACCAGTTGGGACTGCAAGAGCATACATCTTCTCTTGTCTGGCGGCGGATATAGGGCAACTTTATTTCACCTTGGGGTTCTTAGGTATCTCTACGAAAAAAAATTACCTTTAAACTCAAAAAACGCGTTAGAAAATGTCCGAATGATTGCTGGCGTTTCTGGTGGAAGTATAACGGCTGCTCATTTCTCGCAAAATCGTCAGGGTTATATCAATGGATTTGCTAGAACTGCAGACGAAGTAGTCAAACTCGCTCAAACTACCGACTTGCGGAGGAAAGTGCTATCCGGAATGAAAAGCACAAGCATCCACAGTCTCTTACGTAGCACCCAGGCGTTCAAACACCCTGTTTTGATGAGTCGAAATACACCTGAATGCGAATTGTTTATCCTTGGGACAAATCTTACTACGGGGGACTGCGTCGTGTTCTCGCGATCTGGGATCCAGCAGTTCATGCACAGCGAGGCTACAGGTCATCTCATGGAATCTGACACGATTCCAGTTAATCAGATTGAGTTGACTCGAGCGATACAAGCTTCAGCGGCATTTCCCCCGTTTTTCCCACCGTTGCGAATGACCGCGAAAGTCTTCTCGGGTGAGATTCCGATCAGCCGACTCGGTGTCTTTTATGAGCAAGAAATTGCCGACGGAGGCATAAGGGATAATCTTGCCCTGGATTGGTATTCGTCAGTCAGTTACTCACGTGATAGTTCGCTTGCAATCATTTCTGATGCGGGAGCCACTTTCGATTGGAGCAAAGCAAATTTGCAGAAACAATCCGCGTCAGTCTGGCTGTCGCGGCTTCAACGAACCATTGATATACAAATGCGGCGTTTGTCACAGATGGACAAAGCGAGGCTCTTATCGAATGAAAAGGCAAGCGTTGGGATCCGCGATTGGGATGTCACATTGATTGACGAACAACAAGACTCCGCATTGTATATGCAGCCGATTACTCGATCCGTCGCATCCCGTGTTGCTCAACTGGCCACAGACCTTACGCCTTTAGGACCGGCGGAAACATACGCGATCATTAGGCTGGGATATGACTTAGCAAGTGAGCGACTGCGAATTTACCCATTTCAAGACGTTGAGGTTGATGATGGGTTTTGGAAAGACTTGTTTCCGGAGAAAATCACCCATATGAATATGGATTCTAGGTATGGGACAGATAAACAGTCACTGGAAGGCGCTGTTAAAGAAGAGCGAAAACCGCTAATTGGTGGGCTTCTGGACGCGTGGAAGCACCTTCCTATTCCAATTTGGAAACGAATCGCATATTCGTTGCTTCTCGTCTTGCTCGTCAGCCTCAGCGTTGCGACGATAATTAATTTTGCACGACCGATTGTAGCGACAATATTTCAAAGCCAGAAGCCAATCGTGACACACAAAACTATTGTTGCATTAAGTCAGACTACTGAGTGGGGAAATGTGTTGAAAGAAGTTCAAGGACAGCAGGCGTTGTTGCAAACTGCTTATCTTGGTCGAGAAGGGAATGTGGTTTCCGTAATGTTATTAGATTGTAATAAACTTCTGAAACTCGAGTTGCCGGAGTTAGTGGCGAAATCATTGCCGGTAGAGGTTAGTCGGATAGGAGAAATATATCTGGCTATTAAGGGTAGCCTTCAATCCAGTGACGATGTTCATACTCTAGTGACAAACGCTGAGCTTCAAGAGCTTTTTAACACGCTGCCGACTGGATGGACTCAGCCAAAAGTTGATACTACGGTATTGGATCCTATCGACGAACAAGTGCTCGAACAACTAATTAAGTGACCGTTTGCATTAATTAGAGTTTAATATCACCGCTTCTTCAGGTGTAAGAGCAATGTTCAACCTTGCTTTAAGCTGAACGAGGTCGCGTTTTAATTCGCCAATGCTAGTTCCCACGATTCCTGATCCAGTTGACTCATAGACAATTCGGTTGTCCCCCCGTAACTCATAAATTTCGTTGCACGAATTGCTCGGCGAAGCCGCACTCTTAAAACTGCTCCCGCCACACGGAGCGCATCCGCTTGACGCGACGGGTGAGTATTCAACAACCGGTGCCGGATAGTGAACCACAGGTGGCGTCCAAGCCCGTTGCTCGTAGTGAATGGTTGACGATGGCGTCGTGCATGGAGGGCACACCACGGGGGTGGATTGGCAGCAGTTGCGCCGGCCGAAACAGCCTGCCTCGGCTTGCGTTGCTCCGAAGAATCCGGATGAAACCGCCGCGAGAAATGCTGCTTTGCGTATCAACATGTTGCGTCCTCTTTGGTTAAAATGTAAGAAAAACTCGATGTAAACTCTTGCATCCAAGTTCAAACTTAACGACCATCAGAGGGGGTGTCAACAAAATAAACGCTGCGGGGAAAATGCGATGGGTGTGAAGGCTGTTGTCGGAGCCGTGCTTGTTTGTTTGAACGCAAGTTTAGCGTTCGCATTGGAGCCGGGAGATCTGGTCGCAGCCCGCCGTGACCTGTCCATCGTCGATAATGCAAAAAACGTCGACCAAGCGGGCGCAGGGCAAGTACTGAAGGTGCTGGAGGTCAACGGCAGCAAAATTTTGGTCAGCCGGGGACGACCTGGCTGGGTTCCCGTCGCGGATGTAATCGAACTCGATGCGGCAGAGGCGTTTTTCAGCAAGCCTTTTGCTACGGGAGCGAACGCACGCGATTATTTGTCACGCGGTACTGTACGTATGTCGCTGGGTAAGCACGCCGAAGGGATCACCGATCTGAAGAAAGCAGTGGAGATCGCCAATTCGCCAGGCGATTATCTCGAACCGCTTGCCTATGCCCAAATCACCGCCCAGGATCAGCCGGCGGCTATCGCTACCTTTACCCGCGCCATCCAAGACGATCCCAAATCGGTGCCCGCTTGGATGGGCCGCGGCCTGGCCTACTACCAAGTCGGGCAAAACCAAAACGCACTGGATGACTTCACCAAGGCGATCCAGCTTGATCCGAATCACGCGTTCTCACGCAAGTACATGGGCGCATTACTCCATGATCTTGGCAACATCGATTCGGCTCGAAAGCAACTCGATCTGGCGGTCAAACTCGATCCGCACGATGGTTTTGCCCGCAAAGCCCGGGGCCGCGTTTTGTACGACCAAGCCGACTACGCCGCCGCGCTCAACGATTTTTCGATTGCCGTAACGCTTGACGCGGCCGATGGCGAGGCAGTAGCGGGACGAGGCGTCGTGCGATTGGCGATTGGAAGCGAATTGACTGCCGCGGAATCGGATTTCAAAACGGCGATCGAATTGGAAAAGTATCCGGAAGAAAACGCGTATCTGTGGAGCAATCTTGGGCAAGTGCAAACCGAACTCCGCAAATTTGACGACGCCGAGCGAAACCTCGACCGCGCGATTGAACTCGATCCAAGCTTAAACGAAGCACGAAGTCATCGGGCGTACTTGTTGGCGACTCATTTGCCGGATGCCGCCCGCGTTGCTGCGGCAAAGGCGGACGTGCAGTTGGTGTTTGCATCTCGTGAAACTAAAACATTTTGGGACTACCGGTCATTGGCCGCGGTGAATGCCGCGATGGGCGACTACGCTCGCGCCGCCAAGCACATGGCACTCGGCGAAGCGATCGTGCGAACCACTGGTCCAGTACGGTTCGCCAAACCCGCTGTCGTTCTACGAGAATCCTTTGAGCAAAAACTCACACCCGTGCCGTAGCCAAAAGTCGAGGCAGCAAACGGTGCCTTTCGATCCTTGACGTTGTTGAAGGCTTCAACTGCCAAACCACCGTTTCATCTACCCGGGGAAATGTGAGGCATGATCACACCTGAAACGAAAAGACTGAGAGCCTCGGAATCCGTTGATTTCATTGTCGAGGAACTTCCCGACGGCTGCAGCATCGAGCCTCCCGAAATAGGGACTTGGGATGCCGAGAGTCATCGCTACACCGCCCCCAGTCAGGTTGCCGAGCAGAAAGAGGTCCATTTGATCGTGCGAGGAGCCGACGGGTCGGAAATCGATCGGGCAACCGTGACGCTGTTGCCACCCTCCCCCGCGTTGAAGTTGACACCCGCGAGTGTCGAGTTGACCTCGAAACAGCAGCAGTGGTTCCGCAGCGAATCAGAGGAGCCATTGATTTGGGAGGAGCCCTCAGCAGGCAAACTGACGCAAGAAGGAGTTTACACGGCGCCCCGGTGGATTTGGAGTCGACGGACGGTCGTGCTTACTGCTCGTAGTCGAGACCAGTCGCAGCGTTTTGCTAACGCAACGATCACACTGCTGGACACACCGTTGAAGCGATTGTTACTTGGCGTCTATTTGTCTGTTCTCGGTGCGTTGTTGATTTGGGCCATCGTCGACAGGTGGGAACAACTCTATTCGGCACCCGAAACGCCGCAAGTGATTGTCAGTCCTCCCATGGCAACGTTGAAAAAGGATGAAAAGCTCGCGTTTTCTGCATCGGTTGCCGGAACCGTCGATGACGACGCCACGGCGTTTCGATGGTCGAAAACGAAAAACGGGATAACCGACAGCGGCTCCCTCGACGACGTGACGGGTGTCTACACGGCACCGGATAAGTTTTCCAAAGCGGAACATGTCGTTGTCACGGCGGAGAGTGTTGACGATTCGGGGAGCTCTGGGACTGCAGTTGTCATCCTTTCGCAATCAAAACAACTTCAGGTTTTGCCTGCGGAGATCACCGCAAGAGCATCGCAGGTGATCCCGTTCACCACCGTGACCGAAGTCGGAGACAGTGAACTGGAGGCGGCGCCAGATGCCAAAGTCAATTCATCATCCTCCCCAAAAATCACTTGGGACATCGAGCCGAAGGTAGGCACGATATCAAAGAAGGGCGTGTATCAGGCTCCGGCTAGGATTGAGGAAACGCAAACGCTGACGGTGATTGCCCAAGATCAGGAGGACGAGTCCATACGCGCAGGAGCAAATGTTATCCTCATTGCCTCGGTCGAATCGGGGGCTTCCCATAAAAGAGACATTCTGATTTTCGTGTTGCTGATGGGCGCGTTTGGCAGCTTGTTGCATTCGGTGGCATCGTTTGGTGCCTTTGTGGGGAATCGGCAATTTTCGCCCAGTTGGTGTTGGTGGTATTTGTTCCAACCTTGTATCGGCGCTGGGCTTGCCCTGATCGTTTTCTTCGTGGTGGGACGCGGCCACATCGCCGGCGAATCGGTCGACAATCTGTTTAGCATTGCGATGATCGCCGCACTTGTTGGACTGTTCTCCGACCAGGCGACGCTGAAGTTGAAAGAGTTGGTCGAAACCATTCTGACGACCAAGACCGCCGATCGACGCACCGAACCGTTACAGCCCGACGCGACCAAGCCCGTTATTAGCGACGTCACTCCGGCTACCATCAAACATGGTGCGACCCCAGTGCCTGCGATTGAAATTCGCGGTACCCATTTCGTCACCGGTTGCAAGGTGAAGGTGAATGAATCGCTGCGTGAGCCAAGCAAGACGACGAATACAGCCGTGACGGTCGGACTTACTGCGGCCGATATCGCAGAAGCCGGAACGCTAAAGATCGTCGTGGTCAATCCGAACAATGAATCGTCGGGCGAAGCCACGGTGGACGTAACTTAGTCAAAACGCTGAAACCCAGGTGCGTCCAATGGATAGTCGCTGATCGCCCAGATGTTACTGAAAACATTTGTGTTTCTCAGCGGCAACGGATAGCATGCATGTTAACGGTAGGCTTCTCCGTTCCAACAGGATGCCATCGCATGAACTCATGTCCATTCGCCGGATTCCCAAGACCACTGATGTGACCACACTCGCGAGCATGATCCTATGAAAAGCAAGACGATGCTTCCGGTCATTTCACGTGAATACAAGGTGATGATTGATCCGCGCTTGTTCGGCAACACGCGAGATGGACACAAAGAGGTCAAGCAGGACCTGCAGCGACTCGCCAAGCGTTTCGACGCGAAGGTATCTGGGGATTTTTCCAAGTTGGATCAGCGAAGGATTCAATTTTTGGACACACCCGATTTCTCGTTTCGCAAAAACCAGTTGGTATTGCGGCATCGGCGAAAGAAGGGAGGTTCGGGAGATGGTGAATTCACGCTGAAGTGTCGTAGTGAGGATCGCTACGTCGCAGCCGACGCCGACTTGCGGCCCGCCAAAAAGTTAAAGGGGGAGGCTAAGTTCGAAGAGGACATCGCGGCACCGTTTCGCAGCCGTTTTTCGCATTCGGTCACGATTCCAGCTTCCGCCGGCGATTTACCCGAAACGGTCGGCAAGGCATCGCGTCTGTTTCCAATTCTGGAAAAAATCCCACGCGACGGGGGGCGTTGCGAAGGGAAGACACCGCTGTTGACGGTTAACCACTTCATGCCACACGAACAAGTGCGTAAGGGAGTGAAACTAGCTCTCTCGTCGGAAGTTGACGGCTCGGTCGCGGTGATCCTTTGGTCTCACACGTCGAAAAGCCGAATCGTCTGTGCCGAATTCTCTTTCCGTTACGGTGACAAGACGGAGAGATATTCTGTCGCGGCAGCACAGACCGCCTACGATCTGTTCGCCGCCATTCAGAAACTCGATTGGTGCCAACCCAACGGAGTCACCAAAACCCAGTTTGTATACCAGGGGTGAGCGGTAATTGACGTCGTGTCCTAGACAGCAGCTAGAACTTTATCCACGAGAACACCCGCATGCGTTCTGAAACAAATCACTGCTGCCGTCATTTCTCATTGCGACAGCGATTGATTCGTTCCTGTGGCGAAGCCTCTGTGTTTTTAGTGTTCGATGGATCTGTGGCATTGATGGGAGCAAATTAAGATGCAAGAGATACCCAACCCGCCATTTCGTAAGTTGCGAGGTTATGCGCTCGATCCAAGCCTCAGCACGGCATTGTCGACAATGCAAGTGAATGTGTTGACTTACAAGGTTCGCTGGGAACAACTGTCGCCGAGGAAAGAGGACCCTAGCGTTTCATCACCTGCGGGTGAGTATCTTGAAATCGTCGACTACGACCCGGCGACCGGACGCTTTTACAATCCCGTTAATCTGGACGACCCGCGTTTGTTGGCTCAGGATGGTTTTGCTCCTAGCGTCAGCAATCCGCAATTCCATCAGCAGATGGTTTATGCGGTGATGATGACGACGATCAAGAACTTCGAGCAGGCACTTGGTCGAAAGATACTATGGGCCGAGAACATTCCTCAATCAAAGCCAAGGGATAAAGGGACGAGACGAAAGGAGCTTGAATTCGGCTTTGTGCAACGGTTGCGGGTCTATCCCCACGCTCTTCGTCAAGCCAACGCGTTCTACGATCCCAATAAGAAAGCAATTTTGTTCGGTTATTTCAACGCAACCCCCATCAATCCTCAGTTGCAATTGCCGGGAGCGACCGTCTTCACGTGCCTGAGCCATGACATCATCGCTCATGAAACAACCCATGCAATTCTGGATGGTCTTCATCGACGTTACATTGATGCAACGCATCCTGACACTCGAGCGTTCCATGAAGCTTTCGCGGATATTGTCGCTCTGTTTCAGCACTTTACCTTTCCTGAAGTGCTCCGGCACCAAATCGCACTGACTCGCGGCGATCTCAATCGACAAAACTTGCTTGGTCAACTGGCTCAGCAGTTTGGTCAGGCCATTGGCGGTTATGGAAGTCTGCGAGACGCGATCGGTGGCTACGACCAACAGGGGGACTGGAAACCACATGAACCGGATCCGCATCACTACGCCAACGTGATGGAACCCCACCAACGTGGCGGGATTTTAGTAGCAGCCGTTTTTGATGCTTTCCTGAGCGTCTATCAAATACGCGTTCGGAAGTTGATGCGAATCGCTACCGGAGGAACGGGGATCTTGCCTTCAGGTGAACTTCATCCAGATCTGGTGGATGAGATGGCAAGGATCGCTGCCAAAACGGCAAGCGACGTGCTAAGAATCTGCATTCGCGCACTGGATTATTGTCCCCCACTGGATCTCACATTCGGCGATTATTTGCGCGCCCTGGTAACGGCCGACTTCGACATGATGGCCGAGGATGCACAAGGATTCCGCGTGGCCTTTGTCGAAGCGTTTCAGAAGCGTGGCATCAGCGCCGTCGGTATTAAAAGCATGGCCGTTGAAGATTTGTTGCAACCGCTGTATCCGAGCAAATTGAACCCCAAGGAAGAGCAACGGCTAGGGGAGTCTCTTCGTGAACTGAAAAACACGGTTGGCTATTTGTCGGAAAGAGACGAATTGTACAAGCAAACGAAGGATCTGATTCGTGGAAAACGTGGGCAGCAAGGACTTCACCGCCTCCTGGAGGCCAAGTTCATATCCGGTGGCGATGAAGAACAATTCTCGCAACTGACGGGATTGATGTTCCCAGGCGACGAGAAGGCTACTGAGAAACTGGGGTTGGAGTTTGCCTACCAAACAACCAATACCGCATCCTATGCGATTGGGAACGTATGGATCGCAAATCGTGTGACGCCAGACGGAAATATCGTCAATCACGTGGTCATCACGCTCATTCAAAAACGAGGTGTGCGATTCAAAATCGACGCAGATACAAACGAAGTCACTGTGGATGAAGAGGGTTTCTTTGTTCCTGACGACACGCGTCTTAACCAACGGGGCGACAAGCACATTATTTTCCGAGGGGGCTGTACCCTGATTTTTGATCTCGACGCCTTAAGACTGCGTTATGCAGTTAAAAAAGACATTGATGATCGCGCTCGGATGATTCGCCAGTTTAAGTACGAGCACGGCATGCTCGGAGACAATAACGAGACCTACTTTGACAGCAAGATGATGAATACGCTCGCTGGCCCCTTTGCCTTTATGCACTCCCATGCCACCGTCAACGGAGACCACGATGAAAACTAAAGCCTCCGTTACTTCGGTCAAAGTCAGGATGTATCGGCACGGCTTTGGCGACTGCTTTCTGCTGTCGTTTTTCCAGGGCAAAGACCGTGTCTTTACGATGTTGATCGATTGTGGCATCAAATACAATACGAAGTCGGCCGATGTTCCGATTGAAGACGTGATCGAGGATTTGAAAGCGACGCTGACGCCAGCGGGTGGCGGCAATCCAGCCGTGGACGTGCTGGTGGTCACGCATGAGCACTGGGATCACGTCTCGTTCTTTCATCCGACCAGAAGCCCCGATTACTTCGGTAAATTTGAGATCAGGCAAGTCTGGTTGGGTTGGACCGAAGATCCACGTGACAAAGAGGCGGTCGCCATCAATTCTCGCCTTCGTGATGGAGCGGCCGCCCTACAAGTCGCTGTGATGCATTTGAAGAATGCAGAACGGGACGAGGCTCGCCAATTTAGCGGCATGTACATGGGCAAGAGAATTGCCACTGCGCGAAAACACTTCAACTCAGCGGTGAATGAAGTGCTGGGGTTCTACGGTGTCTCTGCAAAAGAAGTCAGCAAGAGCGGTATTAAGTATAAGAAGAACGGCAAGATTAGTGTCGTCACCGAAGCAGCCATGAGCCATATCATTGAGCTTGGCAAGAAGAGCGGCGGAATCAAGTACTTTTCACCCGGAGACAAAGTCGATCCGAGAGCACTTCCTCCGGGCGTCAATGTCTATGTTCTTGGTCCGCCGCGAAGCAGTCTGATCAACAAGTCGAATCCCAGCGGCGGTTCGGCGCATGAGACCTATTTGGGAATTGATCACACCGGACTGAGCGGATTTATCGACGGAATGCTACAGCTTGGCGCTGCGAACCCTGCGGCCGCTGCTGGCAACCATACCGGACCGTTCGGAGGTGAAGTTGGAATTAACGCAAAGGAAGCCAAGAAGGATCCCTTTTTTCAAGAGACTTACTTTGCCAAAACGGAGGAATACCGTCTTATCGAACACAGTTGGTTGGACATTGCCGGACAGTTTGCGCTGCAACTCGACGGTGCGATCAACAATACCAGTCTTGTGCTTGCCATTGAACTGGCGGAATCAGGCAACGTTTTGTTGTTCCCGGGCGATGCGCAGGTCGGAAGTTGGCTGAGTTGGCATGACCTGAAATGGAAGGTCGGGAAAGGGCCAAAAGCAGTGACTCGCACGACCGAGGATCTGCTGAACAACACGGTCCTTTACAAGGTCAGTCATCACGGCAGCCACAATGCGACCATCAAGGCCAAAGGCCTGGCGATGATGACTCATCCCGATCTGGTGGCGATGATCCCGGAAAAAGAGGACAGCTACAATGGCATTCTTTACAAGCCGTTGCTCGATGAACTTCAGAAACGTTGCAAGGGCCGCGTCTTAGTCTCGGCGGATGTCAACCATACTCCCGAAAAGCTACTGAAAAAACGCCCCGACGGCATTTCTGCAGCTGAATGGAAAGCGTTCAAAAAGAACGTCGTCGTCGACCGCCTGTACGTGGAGTACACGGTGAAGTGAAGGAGAGTCGACAATACTAACCGTCGCGTTGGATTCTGGGGCAACCTTGCCACCTGTCGAGGACAACTTGCAAGCCGTCGCCGTGTCGATCGACCGTGAGTACCTCGGGAAATTTGCTGACAAGTCTGAGACTTCATAATTAACTGCAAAACAAATTGAATAAGGGCCTCCCTGATGAGCCGACGATTACTTATGTTCGTGCTTTTCACTTGTTTACCGATCGTGGGCTGGACGCAAGACACGACTCCACCCACGGTGGCGATCAAATCTCTAGCCGATCAGGATCACGTCGGCGGGGTCTTAACCATCGAAGCGGATGCCAGTGATGGCGTTGGTGTTACCTGTGTGAAATTCTTCAAGGGGAGCACGCTGATCGATACCGATCAAGACACGCCGTTTACAACCAGCTTTGACTTTAACGCGGATCCGCCTGACCAGCACTATCAGATCAAGGTCACAACAAGTGATCACGAGGGTAACGAAAAAAACGCCATGCTCATAATCAATAAGCCGAAGCATGACTTCCGTCCACCTGGATGTACATTGGCAGACAACGGAGCATTTTTCAAAGTCTGCGCGCCTTACACCCAGAAAATATCCTCCCCAAATTCGGCGTCATCGTGATGAAAATGAAGTGAACTGCGCACACAATATTATAACTGGAAACGTTTGAAGAAATCATTCGTTTCCTAGGTGAGAATGACGTTGCCAGCATCGATCCGCTTTTAAGCGAAGACCAAAACCGCGAGCTATTCCGCTCGATCGACGTGATACGCATGACGGAATTGGTTTTCGAGACGCGTTTCAGGATCTGAAATCTGCATCAACGATGCTGCACACGACACTATCGTCCCGCCTCAAATTCAATCGTAAGGAAATGTTGGCGAGTCCGCCAATTTAAAAAGTTGAATGTTCATTGCTGGTCGGCGTACACCGCCTGCACGCCCAACCGGCCCCCTAATTGACGACGCTCGACGGGAAATTTTGTTTCACCGAGTTGCTCGAGTTGATTCTTCGAACGGACGAAGAGAAGTTTTCGAGTGGCTCGATCGTCTGTCTCGTTCCTGCTGCTGTAAAATGGTGAAATGGTAGCGCGAAATGAAAACAACCAAGTGACGGAGCATTCGATGCCTTATCAACCCCCTTTGCATATTCATCTGCTGTTTCATCCTGATTCGGTGGATGGGCGGAAGATCGCGGAAGCGCTTGTGCCAAAGTTCTTGGCGGCTCCGGCAGTGCGGGGGTTACGTGTGCCCATCTTTTTGACTCCGGATTGCGGAGACGGTCTGCCTCCTCGATTGGCTCCTGATCCAACGATTTCCCATGATCCGGATTGGCTTGACCTGGATGCTGCGGAGCATTCGGTGGTTGTCGTGATTGCCAACGCGCGAATGAATCGGCGGGTGCGCGGTGGAACGGGGAAACAGTGGGCCGAGTTTGCAAAAGAACTGGTCCACAGTCACGATTCGAAGCGGCATTCGATCCTGCTGGTGTCGTTAGACGAGCAAGGGGTTCAGCTGGATAAAACACTATCGGCTCTCAATTTCCTGACTTTTAAAACGGATCAGGATCAGCAGGCTCGAGAAGAAGAACTGACTTTCCAGTTGGCGGTGCGAGCACTGATTTTGCTGCGTAATCGAGGAGAAACACCCGGCGCATCCGATTCACTCGCCCCAGCACCGGTAAGCTTTTTCCTTAGCCATGCGAAGGCGGACCTCGACGCGGCTCGAAAGGGACCTGTCCACCGTGTGCTCGAAGAAGTATCGACGATGCGGATCGATCAATGGTACGACGCTCGCAAGATTGAACTGACCGAAGAGTTCACCGCGGCGATCAAGGACGGCATACGCAGAGCGGACTTGATGATCGTCTTTCTCACTGATTCGTGGGCAAAATCGTCTTGGTGTCGCATGGAAGCCGCCTATGCCAAGGAGGTCGCTACACCGATTTTGGTCGTTGATGCATTGAAAGAGGGCGAGCCGAGAAGTTTTCCCTACGGCGGGAATGTCAAAGTCGTGCGTTGGCCGATCCCCGATGAGGCGACACTACGGCTGTGCCTCGGAGCGGACGTAAAGCAGCAAGCAATCGACGAGCGATTGCATAAGTTCCGGCCGATCGCGGCCCGAATGGTGCTGAGCGCCAGTATCCTGGAAACGCTGACTCGAGCGCATTACGCCTGTCTGATGCAAGGACAAGCACGAGAGGATGAGGTTGCGATTGATGTATCACCGGAAGCCGTCCACTTGGCGATGCATCCAACCAATTCAAGTTTTCTTTATCCCGATCCACCGTTAACGGGCGAGGAATACAAGGTGTTGAGCGGACTTCGCCCCGACGCAACGTTCGAGACGCCTATGATGCGAATGTCGCGAGCCTTGCCAAGCAGCGAACCGCTGACGATCGCCGTCTCGGTATCCGATAGCGAAGTATTGCGGCGACATGGTCTAACGCGATGGCATTTGCAAACGATTACGGACGAGATTCATCTGTATCTATTGGTCGCTGGTTTGCGGATCGCCTACGGAGGCAAGCTTGAGCCCGAAAAGCTCGACGATCCCGATAACTTCACACTGCGATTGTTTAGTCTCGTGACGGGATATCGAAATCTGGCGAAATCATTTGATGCTGATCTCAAACCGATTCTTAACGTTGCCCCCTGGCCGCTTTGGAAGATTTACGATGATCAGGTACTGAATCGATTTGGCACGATTGCGGAACTGGAAGAGGTTCCTTGCCCTGAATTGGGGTTGTCCGAATCGGAACTCAAGCCACTGCCGAACGGGTTTGTCGTTCCCAACACGATTCCCCATCAATACGCCTGGGGGCCAGCGATGACGGCGATGCGAGTGAAGATGACCGAAGTCTCGTTCGCTCGAGTGGTCGTGGGCGGGAAGATCGAAGGTTATAAGGGACGCTACGCGGGATTGATCGAGGAACCGCTGTTGTCATTACGCGCTGGCAAGCCTCTGTTTTTGATCGGAGCGCTCGGCGGGTGTACAAGATTGGTAATCGATTTGCTGGAACAACGCGATCGAGCGGAGATGACGACCGAGGCTGCACGAGCCAACGTCGAGAATTTTGACGCACTGGTGGAGATCTATCGAGAACACAACCAGGAGTTCAAGAGTCGCGAGGAACTTGCTGCGGAAATTCAATCGTATGGCAGAGGCGGCCCCATGCAAGTACTCAAAAACGGTTTGGACGATGACGCCAACCGCGAGCTGTTCTACTGCACCGAGCCGCGTCGTATCGCGGAATTGATTCTGACGGGAGTGTCGAATTTGAGGTCGTCCAGCGTGTGATGGAGCGCTGCTTACCGCTGGATTGTCGGATCTTCGCAGCGTCTCATTGCATCGCCACTTACTCGCTCGTCCCTCACCCTCACATTCGCTTTATGAAGTTGCGAGTTTAGACGTTCTTCAGGCCAAAGGCTGGGCAATTTGCCTAGCCTGGCCTCACTAAGTCCCAGCAAACGGCCGGGCCGTTGGCCCTTCAATTCTTTGGGTTTCTTGGTCCCAGCCCGTTGGGCTGGGCTAGGTAAACGTCTGGGGCTTTGCCCCTAAATACAAAAGCGCAACTTTAAAACTGACGTGTCGGGTTGTGATTTGCCGGGAAAAACGAAAATTGCGCAACTTCAACCCATTCGCTGAAGGGCTCTGCTCGACCTCTCCCAAACGGCGCAGGAAGAGGTGATGAAACGCTCCGCTGCGATCCGGCCGACAATAGTCGCACGGCTTTCCAAACCGTTAGCGTGCTTTGTGTTTGATTGTTGCGTCGGTGAGCCGTCGCGTTCGATTTGGATGGCACATTCATCGTAGCGCTACCAGCTTGGAAAGCTGGGCGACAATGGTTCCGCTGCGATCTGGCCGACAATAGTCGCACGGCTTTCCAAGCCGTTAGCGTGCGTCGCGTTTGATCGTTGCGTCGGTGAGTCGTCAAGTTCGATTCGGATGGCACATTCGTTGTAGCGCTGCCAGCTTGGAAAGCTGGGCGACAATCGCCGTGCAAGCTCAGGGGCACCAACCCTCCCCGGCCGCTCCCTGCGGCCGACCCTCCCGCAAGGGAGGGTCAATTCTCCTCACTCCTCACTCCATGTCTCTCTTTCCGCCGTCTACAGCGGGGCTCGCGGCATGCCGTGGCCGTAGTCTGCCGGATCAAGTTCGGATGACATCAGGCTTAATTCCTTTAGTCGGCGATACAGCGACTCGCCGCCGAGACCGGGGTCTTGTTCCAGAAGTAACGCAGCGATACCGGCGACATGCGGTGTTGCCATGCTGGTTCCATCGCGAGAGCGATATTGATCCGACGTGATGTCGCTCGAGTACACCTCAACACCGGGGGCCACGAAATCGACCTCCCCATGTTGGCAAAACGTTCGATTCGAAAAATCGGCGACATGACCTGAGGGGCGAATTGCGCCGACCCCCACAATCGACGGAGTGTTAGCTGGTGCGGAGACACGGCGCAGGATCCCGGCTGACCGCCGAGAACGATTTCCCGCGGCCGCGATCACCAATGCATTCTGCTGAATCGCTCGCAGTCCCGCAGCCTCATACGCCGTCGAATAACCCGTGCTGCAACTGTTGACACCACGCTCGATCGACACCGAGATCACACGACAACCTTGGTTAATCGCCCATTCGATGCCCGCGATCACGTTGGCTTCCATGCCGCGGCCATTTCGATCCAACACTTTGGCAACATACAATTCGGCTTTGCGAGCGATCCCGTAGCGAACGGTGGTCGATTCTTGTCCGCACAGCGTCCCCGCACAGTGCGTTCCATGTCCGTGGTCGTCCTCTGCCGAACCTCCGACGTAGCTCACCGATTTAGCAACGCGACCTTCAAATCCGGGATGCTGGAGATTTAATCCGGTGTCGATGACTGCAACACGGATGCCGTTGCCCGACAGCGGACACACGTCGACTCGCGTTTGCTGCAATCCCCAGGTGGACGGACGTTCCTCGGATCGCGACATTTCGCTTCGCCATTGCGTTTGAAGTGGCAATTTGCTTTCCGGCAGCAAGTTGATCTCTCGCTGATCTAGCTCGGGTTCATAAATCAGTTTCTCATCCTGCGTCGGCTGTTCGATGAATTGATCCAATGCGTCGCGGTAACCACGCAAGTAATCTGCGGAATTCGTCGATTGAGACCGACCTGCATGCTGGCAATAATATTCGGGCTCGACCACAAACCCTGCATGTTTTCGTTTGGACTGTCCCCGCGCGGTCGATGCGAGAGCCGCGGACTGAGTCGGGTCGATGTTCAGGACAACAATCCCCAGCGATTGTAGCACCATTGCCTCGGCATCATCGGGCATATGGAAAACGCCACCGTCACGCGAGCTGACGATGCGTCGGACTCCGATGTCGTCCTGTAATTCACGCAACATTGCCTGGGTGGCGGCGGGATTCGCATCGAGAGCCGTTGCCAAAAAACGGCCTGTTTGAGTCGGCTCCTGCTGTTCACTGCGGACAAATAGACTCTGCGGATGACGGCGATCGATGGTTGTAAAATCCCCCGCCTCGCCACCGGATCTTTTCTGGAGTGGAGCTGTTTTCTTGGGTTTCGATTTCGATTTTTGTTTCTTTTTGGCCATCTCGGTTCCCTTCGGTTGTTCAGCAAGCAAGCACTGTCGTCGGCAGCGTGTAGCGAGCGAGCCCGCAAACTCAACCTAATCGGTATGACGCGATGGGGGTTGGTCTCTAGTTCCTTCAGTATCGTTGTTCGACGAAGGATCGCAAGCAATATGCCCGATTTGACGGTAATGCGGGTTGAACCGAGAGGATTACCCGGATAACCCGCATTGTTTTACCCATTCGATTTCACGCGAATCGCCGCGTCGGGAGCGTTTTGATGTTACGTAACGGATTCGTCCGAGCTTTTACGAGCTTGGTCTCAACCGTGTTGTGTTTGTCGATGACCGGTTGTGGCTACATGCAGTACAAGCACCAAAAGCCGCATATCACTGCACGCCCTGCTTCACCGGCGAACCGATGCGAGGCTCCGGGAATTCCGTTCTACCTGCCCAAACCATTGTTGGTGATTTCGAAGAACTTTTACCACGTCGAGGACGCCAAGATTGGTTTGACGGGGTCGGCTCCGATCCCGACCAGTTTCGACAACCAAGCGAACTACGCGAAGCTCGACCTGACTGGCAACTTTAGCCGATCGGGCAGCAGTTCGATGCAAGGTGGTGGTGCGACTGCTGCGGATAACCCAAATGGGGAGCAGTTTGATGGTGTGGCTCACAATCCGACGCTGCACTCGGATGAGATCCCTAGCGGACCGGATTCCAAATCGCTTGTCAAGGATGGCCTGGGGCCGCATATGTTCTTTACCTATGAGATCGTGTTTGTGCCCGATTTGACTCAGAAATACACGCTCGAGATTAACGGTGGCCCGGGGGAGATCCGTGCGGCGATGAACTTGGTCAACGGTTGGCAATTCACCGGGCTGGGGCCTTACTACATGAAGGACAGTTCGACTGCACAAAACATCATGGCCCAGGGGGCTGCGATGAATCTTGGCTTGGGCGGGGCCAGCGATGTGATCAACAGTGTTGCAAATTTGAAGAGTTTGGCGGGCAGCGGAGGTCCAGTCGGAGCGAGCGATGTGGCGGCGTTGGCCGAAGCGATGGATCGTGCTCAAAAAGACGAGGTGTTTGACGTTTCGCAGTTTCCCATGGATCAGTGGGGAACAAAGACCGTCTTTCACGCCGATGGCAGCACCGAGATCGTGAAGGTTCCACCCACGATCGAGAACTATGCTGAAATCTCGGTCTACGAAGCGAGTCTCGAGGGCGGCCGAATGGTGTGGAGCCCAATTGCCGAGAAACAATATGACCGCGAGTTCCTAGGCATTATGCGTAAGCAGGGGACTCCGGCAAATCCGCAAGCCGCGTTTGTGCCCGCCAGCGGCCAAGGTTCAGGGCTGTTTGACAAATCGGGGGCAGCGGATGTGAATGACAAGAACGATCTGGCGCCCGAAGCGAATACGGTTCAGCCCACCTCGCATGTGCATGAGGCTGCAAAGTTGAAACTGCAGCAGCTAATGAGTCAACCTGCTCCGCCGCAGCAGTTCCAAGGCGTTGCGGCGGCGGCCAGTAGTTTTGATTCACCCAACGTACCGGTGGAACCGACTTACGTTGCACCCCACGTCGTGTCTGCCACACCGTATGCCGATCCTGAGTTGACGAAACAACTGTTGGACCGAGCGATGGTGCCGCCACCCCAACCCAAGCAATCATTTTGGCAACGTCTGCATCCCAAGAGTGTTATTTCAAACACCACGGTGAATGGGACAACGGCCCACTAAAGTTGTTGCTGGTTGTACAGCCGATGCGGAATGAAAGCCGTGGTGCGGAAGCGGTAACCCGTGACGTGGTGTAAGATCTTTAGCAAGATCCACTACGGATGGAGAACATTTTCGCGAAGATGTGGCGGGCGATCAGCCTTCGATTTTTGTCAAAGGGCCGAGGGGAACGATGACGTTTTTCTCTTGTTCGGTGATTAAACGGAACAGGTTTTTGAACACCTCGCTGTTCATCGAAAAGTCGTCCAGGCGATAAAATGTGTAGTCACGCAGTTCGTCAGGGATCGATTTTTCTGACTCGGATCCCAACAGCACGACCCGAAACTTTTTATTCGCATTCGGGGTGCGATAGAGGTAATTACGCGTGAGTCTTGCTTCCCACTGAACGCCGCGTCCGACGCCCTCGGCTTCTTGGCCATCAAATCGTTGTTTATAGGTCTCGGTGCAGACACAGAGCACGAATTTGGCTTCGCGAAGATTGTTTTTCATCCAGAGCGTCCAGCCCTCGTCGGGATCGGGATCTTCGCGGTCAATTCGGCAATCGACACCGTGACCGCGAAGCGCGTTCGCCAGTTGGAGAACGCGGTCTGCATGTTCAGGCGAATCGTGGCTGTAGCTGATCAGAACACGGGGTGGCGCCGGATGGCTAGAAGGATCTTGTTTCGGAGGCTGGACAACCGGAACCTTGATCACGTCGGTTTGAATGCTCGTTATCTCTTGACCTTCGTCGCAAAGATCGCATTGGCCTGATGGCGAAAGCGGTTGTTCATGCGTTTGACAGTAGTCGACCGCTCGTCCCGAAAAGTCAGGGTCATCACGCAATGAATCGAAAACAAACGCGATTTCTCGCCTTGGCGAAGCCAGGAAGTGTGTCAGAAAAGCGAGCGTGATATCCCGACCTTGGTTCCGGTACAGCAAAGCATCGATGGCTTCGGCCGTCGAGCGAAGTGACGGACGCTGGTCAGCTAATTGCTCGCATGCCTTGAAGTACATAGGCAACCTCCGTTTCACTGCACTGGCCTTCGATTGAGAATCGATTCTCACGAGGCAGCAATTTTGTGCCGATCAGTCGCGAGACTTCACCGGTTGTGATTTGCCAAAAGAAGTGACCCCGGCTGGCGGCGACATCGCCTGCCCATTGTTTGCGCGCCTTGCGGATGCTCGGATCATCGTAGGCATCGTGATCGATCGCATTACTGATGATCTCGATCTTTGTTTGTTCGTTGGTGATCAAGTTCAGTCGCCGACGCAGGACTTTATCCGAGGACTCCAGTGCCAATACTGCTGGGCGTAGGTCGACTATTTGTAAGCCGTTGATGGAGACGATCGGATCGAGGTCGCCGAGCAATTTTTCTTTTAAATCGCTGTATTTATCACCCGAAGGCAATTTGCTCATGATGAGCGAGGATTTGCCCGTGACGGTGTCGAGTTCAAAGTAGTGGAAACAGCGACGATGCTGAATTCGATAGGCGTTGAACCAGAGATCGCCGTCCTGATAATCCTCGCTTTCCTCGCGTCGTTTCCAGATGCGTTCTTGCGCCCAGCCAACTCGCAATTTTGATTCCTGAAAACTGACGCGGAATATTGCGGGAGCTTGCTCCGGCCATAGCGGACGCTCTCCGTCGAGGAGATGTCCGAGATCGAGTTTCGAAAGCAACGAAACCGCTTTGCGTTTGCTGGATAGTCGGTCGCAGACGGAGTCGGTGACGTCAAAAAAGTGGACTTGATGATTCCCCCAGCCTTCGACTTCCTCGAGCCATTGCTGGATTTGCTCTAGCGAGATCTTGCCGCTGGCAACGCCACTGCGAAGCCGATCATAGGCCTGTACCTTTGTCCCACGCGGTTTTAGCCCCGCATCGGCAAGTAGCTTATCGGCATTTTCGCCTTTCAACGCCAACAGGTATTCGATCGCTCGTTGCGTTGACGTTTGATCAGCTACGAGTGGTCGCTTTGGCGCTGACCGCACGCTCGAAGTAGCAGCGGATCGGCCATTCTCGCTGAGCCGCTTCGCAGAGCGTTGCGGTGTGTCGGATGAGTTTGTGATGGAGACCAAGAAAAAACGCTCCGCAGTGAATGAATGTCATCTTTGATGTCATAAGGATCTAAATCACTCTATGTGAAATTGAGCATCGATGGGAGCAAGAAAGCCATTTTCTCTGTTAATTTTTTATCGTCTCTCCTTTTGCTTGTGCGCCGATGTGAGTGGATGTAACCTGAAGGAGGTCGACAGTGTCCTTGTGTTGACTTTTTACCAAGATCCTAGTCGAGGCAACGGAGACGTGTGTGATGGCGAGTCGAGCTTTTCTATCGGGAATCAACGACTACAAAACGATTGGTGATCTGCGCGGTTGCGTCAATGACACGCTTTCGCTGCGTCGATTGTTAGTCGACGAATTCGGGTTTGACCCCGATCACATCCGAGTGCGAACGGATGCCGAGGTGACAAAGGCTGAGCTGAATAAGGGCTGGAAGTGGTTACTGAAAGGGGCAAAGCCGGGCGACCGACTGGTATTCCACTTTTCGGGGCACGGTTCCTACACCGCTGACACGGATGGCGAAGTGGGCGAGGCGGATTTTAAGGACGAATTGCTCTGTTTGTACGCAATGGATTGGAATGATCCCGACACCTTTATGCTCGACGACGAACTGGGAGCGTGGACCAAGCAAATTCCCGATGGCGTTGACGTCACGTTTGTGCTGGATTGTTGCCACAGCGGAACGGGAACCCGCTTCGTCGCTCCTGAGCTGAGCCGTGCAGCAACGTCCGATTTTTTGACCGCAGGTTTGTTGTCGCTCGATGATGTTGCGGCAGAGCGAGGTCGCGGCGAAGCGAGGGCCGGGATTCGTTCGCTGGAGGATCCGCCAGGCGTGCGACCGACGACTGCGAGACAGATCGATCATCATACTGTGCTGGCACGGTTTGCCCCGCCTCCGATTGAGGTGCAGGTGGCGATCGCGGATGCGACCAAGTCGCGATCGTTCCGCGATGTATTCGAAAAAGCACGCACTCGCGGTGGCGACGATGCGGAAATGAATCACGTGTTGTGGTCAGGATGTCGAGACGATCAAACCAGTGCCGATGCGTTCATCGGTGGCGATTTTCACGGTGCGTTCACCTATTACTTCTGTGATTCGATTCGTCAGACGGGAGCGGACGCAAAGGCATCGGCCGTCATTCGAACATTGCATGACCGGCTACGGGACGAACGGTTTGATCAGGTTCCACAGCTGGAACCTAGTACGACGGCAAGTGTGGTCTTTGGTGGTAAGAAAGTCAGCGATGACGGGGATGGCGAATCGGATCAAGGGAATGCGTCCGAAGCGGCTCAAATCTCCTCGGCCGACTGGAAGCAATTGTTGGCAACCTTGCAACAGATCGCCAACCAATTGGCGGGAACTCAACCTGGGACCGGCCGCGTGGGTGACACCGTTGGTGTTCGTGCCGGCAGTCAAGCGTTGGTCTATGTTCATGGAATTTGTGAACACCCTGCCCATTTCTCCGATGCGTGGTGGGATGCGATGTCTCCGTTTTTGACATCGCAAACCCAGAATACTCTAGGAGCCAACCGGAAAGAGGTGCTATGGAGCAAGCATGTTTCGAAGACCAATCGCGAACTCAGCCGCGAAGTGGATCCGGTCCAACAGCAACAAATGGAGTTGATGTTAGAGGCGATTTTGGAAGAGCGGATGGCACGTGAGGCGGCCGAGCAGATTGCCGAGCGCGCCAAACGAAGTGGTGATCGCGGGATCGATCGCGAAATCGAAGGGCCGGTGCCTCGAGCGGCGTTTGGGATTCCAGGACTCGATTGTGTCGATGATTTTGTTAAATATCTGTCCAGCGATCGAATTCGCCGTCTGGTGATCGACGAATGCACCGATGTCGTTCGTCCGCTGTTGCAGCAAGGAAAGTCAATCGAAATGATCAGCCATAGCTGGGGGACAGTGGTCGCCTACGAGGCGCTGCGGTCGCTCGAACGCGAAGGGTTGCCTGGTCGTGTTCACAATTGGTTTACCGTAGGGGCGGCGTTGGCGATCAAGTTTGTGGCGAAACGTTTACGGCCCGACGATGGCAGGAAACCACAGATGGTCGACCACTGGATCAACCTGAATGCGCGAGGTGACGGTGTTGGCGGCAGCTTGATCGCGACGGGGATGCAAGTCGATCGCGAGTTTCTGCGGCTGGATCCGTTTGGATGTTCCTCGACATTTGGGTTTGTCTCTCCCGCCTGTGCTCATTCGTCCTACTTCAAATCGGGCAATAGTCGCGTGAACCGCGACATTTTTGCCCATTCGATTGAGCAGGTTTAAACTTTGGTCCGCGAGACTCGATCCACCGATTCCGCAGCGGTCACGCGGCCGCTGTTTTGTATTGCCGTCGCGAGGGTGTCGGACGAGGATCGTCAGTGGGTCCAGTGATTGGGGCACGAACTCTACCGCGTGCTGACTCGTGACCCCGACGACCCGCTGTCGTTTGGGCCGGGCATTCCGGTCGTCCGCATTTTGGCGAGGAAATTGAGTGTGGGGTTGGTCATCGATCCGACAAACGATCTCGATGGAGCTCGCTGCGAAGGACTTGCGATCAAGCGAACACTTGTTGCTGGCAGGGAACCAGCGACTGACGTTGCAGGATTTAAGTGCCGTTGCCCCGATTCCTCGTGTGGTGGTCTTTAATGCATGTGAGGCGGGCCCTGTTCGCGGCCAAGCCAAGCTGCCGCAATACGAAAGTTATTCGCTTGCCGAGATGGTGTTGCGTAGCAGTGTCGAAGCGTTTATCGGCCCGTTCTGGGAGGTCGGAGATGATGCGGCGGCCGCTTTCGCCGGTGAGGTCTACACGGGGTTAACCGCCGGTTTGACGCTTCGTGATTCGGTCACGCAAGCACGACAACAGCTTGCCCTTGCAAAACAAAACGACTGGATCAACTACACTTTGTTTGGTGACGGTCGCTTCCGGCTCGCCTAACCGTGCGCTGGTCTGCGGATGCCTGCGTATTCGATGAGCGGCTGGCGCAGGGTTGGCACAAGCCCAATGCCATCGACTTTGGGTAGCGGTACGGCGCGAGCCGTCCGGTTATGGCGTGAGCAAACGTTCGAGATGTACCGGCCGGCCCCGCGCCGCTTTTAAAACCACTCGGTTAGGGCCAGAGTAGACAGCATTGGGCGAACGCCCCCGAACGCGAGGTGGTTTACCCTCGCGTGACATGCAAGTGACCAAATGGATTCAGCTCTTCAGCAGCACGCGGATCGGTCGCGTGCTTGCAAATGGAAGTCGCGTGATTACCAACCCAAACCGTAGCCGCGGTTACCCAATCCACCGATGCCGACGCCACGTCCGATACCGATCGAAATGCCACCAGATCGGTAACCGGGATTGCCGTAGTAAGAGCGGCCGAAGTCGCCGTACCCACCGTAGCCCCGATATCCACTGTAGTTTCGGTATCCGCCGTAGTCTCGATATCCACCGTAGTCTCGATATCCACCGTACCCACCATAGCCGACGCTGACGCGTGGCGATCGGTAATTGGTATAGGCCGAGGTGCCATAGTAGGATCGAACCGGTGCCTGGTATACCGCTCGGCTTCCACAACCGTCACGATGATGGCGATGGCCAAACGCGCTGGCTTGTCCCGACATCACAACCGAGCTGACAAGAACGGCGGCAGACAACATAAGAGTGCGAATCATTGATTCTTCCTTTGCATCCATGGGGGAGTGTTTATTTAACAGAGAGAAATGATCTCGTCGCCGCAGGGTTTGCCAAACGTGCGACAGGATTTCGCAAATGAGAATGCATCTACTGTGCCAAAAGAACACCGCAAACCAGACGTGACAGCTTTTGCGGAGAACGTGAACTCATCTATTCTCGTCAGCGTTGTCTCGGAGGTCGAGCTGATCGCTTGGCCACCACTTGCGCAGGTGCTGAACGCGTAGGACAAAAGCGATGCAAATCGCGATCTGCTTATTGCTCAACGCACGCGAGATCAACTGCACGCCGTAAACAATCGTAGCCGGTCAAAGCCACGTAATTGCAGGCCGTGACCAGTAATGCAAGCATCACAGTTGCTCAACGCTTTTTACCAAGCTCTTCGAGCAAGTCGGTTTGCACTTGTTGTATTTCAAGCAGTCGTTGCCACTGATGGGTCAGCAACAAGTCGAGCTTAGAATGCAGATGGCGGATTTCGAGCTCGGCCTTCAAGTTGACAAGATAGTCGTTCTCGGATCTCAGTCGGTCTTTGCTTTCTTGGCGATTCTGGCTCATCATGATCACGGGCGCCTGGATCGCAGCGAGACACGAGAGGACCAAATTTAGCAGAATAAACGGAAAGGGATCGAACGGTTTGCTAAGCATCGCGATCGAATTGATCATGATCCAAATCGCTAACACGCTGGCAAACAGGATGATGAAAGTCCAACTGCCTCCGAACGAAGCGACGCGATCCGCCAACCGCTGGCCCAAGGTGGATTCGTCATCGACCGTTTCGTTCAAATTCTGAGTCAGAATGTCGTGTTCACGCAAACTCTCGATCACCTCTTTTTCAAGTGCGCTCAGCTCTCCCTTTTCTTCCAATAACACGCCCTGAACATACAGACTGCGGTAGCGGTTCAAGTCATTGTGACAGATGTAGGTGTCGCCGTTCCAATCGGGATGATCCGCGGCAATCAGGGCTGCCATCGCGGGGCGAACCAGTCGGCTGGGCGATACATCCGCAAGTGCGAATTGCTTTTTGCAGACAGAACAAGTGACATGAACATGATTTCGCATGAGACGGATTTCACAAAAAGAAATGAATGGATTCGCCACACGGCCCGCAATCAACAAGTCCGAATGTGGAAATTTGGTCGCCCCTCGATGTCCGCAGGCTGCGGACATTGCCCATTTTTTCCTGCTTCAACAGAGCGTGACTTTTATTGCCACCAATCCACTATTGTAAAACACCGGTGGGCGGAATGTGCTGGCTGTGACGTTAGCGTATCGATTCAAATTGGCCGCACGATCCCGCCTGCGAGAGGTTCGCAATTAAACCTGAATCTAGTTCAGCCGCATCGCAATTGTTACGATTGAGTTAATGAACCCGTTACCGATTCCTCCACTGCCACCGCGACTGAGTTCGTGTCCATTTCCGCCTTATGCGTTTGTCCCGGGGATGCATCCGCATCCTGTTTCCGGAGTCGGAGGGCATCGTTATCGATGTGACGAGGAGGCGGGGTTACAGAATTCTTCAACGTTTCATCGACTGCACTGTTTGGCGATCGATCTACTGAACCATGGCTACTACTGGGAATCGCACGAGGCGTGGGAGACGATCTGGACGGCAGCGGAACCGACGACGACACGAGCCGCGGTCGTAAAAGGCCTGATAAAGCTTGCCGCCGCGGGTGTCAAAGCGCGGCAAGGAAGTTCAATCGGCGTTCGGCGGCACTCCGAGCGTGCTGCAGCGTTGTTTCTGACCTGCCAGCGGGATGTGACGTTTGACAGTCGGGGCGAATTCGGAATCATGGCCGGGCAATTGTCGCAAACCGCTCTGCAATTGGCAGCCAACGCCGAACAGATCATCGATACGAGCGTGTGTCCCGTTCGCCGAGTCTTGCCGTTTGTGATCATTCCAGACTTTGCACTCCCTGTGGCGAAATCATGATCCGAATTCGCATTTGTTTTAGCTGAATAGCAGGACATTGTGCCTGAGTGCTGCTTCGGCGAAGCGAGACCTACGGAATCGGGAGTGCAAAATCGATTTCGACTCAGAAGGGAGCGCCGCCCACTTTCGCAACGAATCAGTGCAGACCGTAGCGGCCCATTTTGTAGTGCAGCGTGCGGACGCTGACGCCGAGTGCCTTGGCGGTTCGCTCGCGATGCAGGTCACACGCTTGCAACGCCAAGTGAATCGTCTCACGCTCGCAGCCTTCGACTGCCTCGGCCAACGAGCGAGGCAACGTCCGCTGCGTGCCTTCTTTTCGCGTCAATTCGGCCGGAAGTTCTTCGCTATGAATCACATGGCCGGTGTGGGTGACAACGATACGTTCCATCACGTTGCGAAGTTGTCGGACGTTGCCAGGCCAATGAGCCGCGACCATCGTATGCATCGCCTCGGGGGAGAGCCGTTTCGCCGGTCGGCCGTGTCGTTTGCAAAAGTGTTCTAGGAAATGTTCGACCAGTAGCGGAATATCTTCACGACGGCCACGCAGTGGAGGCACTTCGATCGGAATGACATTCAAGCGATAAAACAAGTCTTCGCGGAAGGATCCTTCGGCAATTAGATCTTGGACGGTGCGATTGGTGGCCGAGACAACGCGTGCATCCGCTTGCAGCACCTCTTCGCCGCCGACGCGGGTGAACCGTTTGGATTCGAGTACCCGCAGCAGATCGACTTGGCTCTTGGCGGACATCTCCGTCACTTCGTCCAAGAACAGCGTCCCGCCCGCAGCCTGTTCGAAGCAGCCCGGTTTTTGTCGCGAAGCACCGCTGAAGGCCCCTTTTTCGTGGCCAAACAGTTCGCTTTCCAACAGTGTTTCGGGCATCGCTCCGAGGTTGACTGCAACAAATGGCCCATTGCTGCGATCGCTGAGGTCGTGCAGTGCATGGGCCACCAATTCTTTACCGGTGCCGCTTTCGCCTTGGATCATCACCGTGGCTTCGGTCGCGGCCACTTGGCGAATGTGCTGGAAAACGCCTTGCATCGCTGCACACCCGCCGATGATGTTCGAGATTTCGCCTGCGCTGGCGAGTTGCGTTCGCAGTTTCTGGTTCTCCATCCGGAGCTGGTGGTACTCGCGTGCCTTGCGGACTTGTTGGCGTACCAGATTCAAGTCGAGCGGTTTCAAGATGAAATCAAAGGCACCCGCATGCATGGCTTCGACCGCCATTTCGACGGTGCCATGCGCGGTGATCATGATGACCGCGGTCTGTGGCCGCGAGAAACGAATCTTTTTAAGAAGTTCAATGCCAGTGATACCGCAGTTCAGCCGCACATCGGCGATGACAAGTTGGTAATTGGATTGTTCAAATTTCGCCAAGGCCTCGTCGGCGTTCTCGGCCGTGTCGACCACGTCGGCTTCGGCTGCCAACCCGCGGGCAAGTCCGGAACGAATGTTGGGCTCGTCGTCAACGATTAGTAAAGTGAATGCATCCGAGTTCATGGGGTTCCTTCCATTGGCAACATGACCGAAAACTCGGTTCCGGTCGGGCCTGTGCAAAAGTCGATACTGCCGGCGTGTTGGCGAATGATTTTGTCACATAACGCTAACCCCATCCCGGTTCCTTCGTTGCGGGTGGTGAAGTAGGGATCAAAAATCTGCGATTGAATCTCAGGCGGGATACCATTTCCGGTATCGGTGACATCAATACGGAGGAAATCGTGTTTCTTGCTCAAACGAAATCGCAAGGTGCCTCCCTGTGGCATCGCCGCGAGGGCATTGAGGGCTAGGTTCAGCAGCACTTGTTCGAGGCGAACGGAATCGGCTTCGATCGCGCCAAGTGATTCCGAAGGCAGATCGACCTTGACCGTGACGTTTTGTTTTTTGGTTTGCGGATGCAGGAAACGAACGAGCTTTTCAATCAAGGTGGCGACATCGACCCAGGAACGACCGAGTTCGTTGACCGATGCATAATTGCGGAAACTGTCCAGCACGTTGGTAATGCGAGCCACCTCGGTGTGAAGCACATTTAGCAATTCTTGGGTCTCGCCATCGTGAGTGTCGTCGGCCAGTCGCTCGCACAACAGTTGGATGTGTAACGAAAGGGCGCTAAGCGGGTTCTTGATCTCATGTTGCAATCCTGCGGCGAGCGAACCAAGTCCCATGTAACGTTCCATTCTTCGCAACCGCTGCTCCATTAACACACGCTCGGTGACATCGCGAATATGAATGACCGTTCCAATAGCTTCGTCTCGCTGATTTTTGAGTCGGGTACATCCCGCACGTAACGTTTGTTCGTGGCCATTTCGGTTGATCGTATAGTCGCGATCACGGATCGCGGTTTGACGCAAATTGACTTCGCTGCAAATCGATTCGAGAAGCGAATGCTCGGGACCCGCCTCTGACGGCGTCATCCCCACTCCTTCGTTTTCGCCCAACCCCAGCAGTTCACGGCCGCGCGGATTCAAACTTGTCATCGTGCCGTTTTGATCCGTCGTAATGATTCCGCCATCCATGCTGGCGCGGATATCGGTCGCTAGCACTTGAGCATCTCGCAACGATTGTTCGCTGGACAAGTAGCCGCGAACGACGAGGGCAAAGGCAATTGCTGTGCCAATGATGTTCAGCACCAACAGAAACGAGAGCTTGCTTCGCAGTCGCAGGTCGCCTGATAGTTCTTCGGCAACCGCCATATCGCTCTCGGGCAGATGCTGGATGATGCGTGCTACGATTTCCTGTTCACGCGCGACATCAAACAGAATCCAAGTGGTGAGTGTCAACGCGATCAGACTGAAGACCGCTAAACTGGCCGCAAAACGCCGCACACCGCGTCCGTCGGGTACGGCAAACATCGTCGGGTTCGTCTGATTCTGAGGCATGCTGTGGCGATTCAATGGATAGGAAAATGAAGCAATCTTCGTCATGACCGTAGGCGGCTCGATCCGTGATCACGCCTTGACGAAGTCTTTCAAAATTGCGGAAATTTCGCAATGAGCCTGCTAAAAACCTAGCGGTTCCGGTTCTAAGGCGACCGCGATGTGCAATGAATTGCAGTTGTAATGCACGCGATTGCAGTCCCGCCGTGACGCTGCTGTGATGCCAGCAACCTGTGTTATAGTGTGTCAGTTAATGTAGCCGACCCGCTTGTCTTTGCATCTCATTCGCGTTTGGATCATCGTTGGTTTGTGCGATCAGATCGATGGCTAGCTGGCAAGAGGGGGGGCGTGGATGCCGACTAACACAGCGAATTACCGTTTTTATGACCCAACTCCAATCCACCCCATCGATTCGTGAATCCGGTCGCAACGCGGCTGGTAGTCTGATTGAAATCGGGGTGGTTGTCGCGGGACCGCTGGACGCGGTGGATTCTCAGGCGGCGAAGTTGGCAGTCGAACAGACCGACGCGCGTCTTTCGGAGTTGTTTCCGTCGTTTCGTTTCAATTTTTTCGAAATCAAACGTCCCGAGTTGGCCGGGACCAGCATGAGTGTGAGTGGGCGTGTCGAGCCCAGTTTGTTGCTTCAACAAGCGGTGGAAGAACGAGATTCTCGGCACTGGGATTTTGCATTCGTGTTGACTGCTGCCGAACTTGTCGGCAACTACTCGCCTTACTGCTTTGCTGCCCTGAGCCGACCCTTGGACACCGCGATTATCTCGATGTCACTGATCGATCCTCAGGCGTTAGGTGTCGAGGCGAATCCCGAGGAAAGGATCGAGCGGATTGCCCGGCGATTGAGCCGGTTGATGCTGCACAGTATCGGCCATTTGACCGGGCTGGCCAAAAGCGATCACCCGAATGATCTGTTGTATCATCCGCCTAACGCGCAAGCACTTGACTTGATGGCGGGGATCGACAAAGAGAGTCTCGCGCGTCAACGCGCGGCTCTCGCCGAAATCGCGGATCAACGACTCGAAGAAGGCGCTGGACGCCGTTTAGCGTATCCCACGTTTGCCCTTCGGGCTGCATGGATCAATCGTAAAGAGATTTATCAAGCGGTCTGGGCCGCTCGCCCGTGGCAGTTTCCCCAGCGGCTAAGTCGCTTGACCATCGCCGCGTTTTCGACGCTCGCGGTTCTGTTGATGACCGCCGAAGCTTGGGATTTGGCGCTTGCTCAAGACGCCGGCAACGTGTTTGTGTTGTTGGCGATCACCATGTTATCGACCACCGTCTATGTGGTGCTCCGCCAACAATTGTTGGTGCGGCGTGGAACACGGCGGAGCGAACAGTCGATCGTCACCTCGGCCGCAGCGTTCGGAATCGTCTTTGTGGGGATGGCGACGACGTGGATGGCGTTGTTTGTCGTGGGAGTGATCTTGACGCATTTTTTGTTTCCCAATGCGTTGATTGCCACGTGGGCAGCATCGACGATTGACAACGCACGCCAATTGAACTCGATCGATCGCCCTCACATGGCCGTTTTCGCCGCGTCGTTGAGCTTGCTGATCGGAGCTCTGGGGGCCAGTTTCGAGTCGCAACACTATTTTCGACACATTATCTTCGTCGACGAAGAGATCTAAGGGAGGCCGCACGGCATCGCGGTGGGCACGACGACGATTGTCTCAACCCTCGGATCCCTCGGTTCTTTCGGCTTGATGCCATGGGGGGACAAGATGGCATGCGTTTTGCCGGATAGGTTCCTGTTGACGCGGGCAACTACAACGGCATGTCCCTCGTCCCTTCGCGTCATCGTCCCTTCGCGTCATCGTCCTCTCCTGCCATCACTTTGGATGGCGATCGTCTTGAAGGGCCAGTGTCTCGGATGGCCATTGTCTTGGCGAGTTCGCATGACGCATCTCGAACGTGTCCATGCTCAATCCGATCCAGTCTCAAACAGATCCACAAAAAATGAATTCACGAAAAGCAATTATCACGGGTGGCAGCACCGGAATTGGGCGTTCCACGGCGATCTGTTTGGCACGAGCGGGCTATGATGTCGCGATCACTTACGTGACCGGTGATGACGAAGCGAAGCAAACCGCCGCCGAAATTGAATCGCTCGGACGCCGCTGTATTGTCAAACAACTCGATCTATCGGACCCCGAATCGGCCAACCCTTGTGTGGACGAAATGGCGGACGAATTGGGTGGATTGGATGTGATGGTAAGTAACGCGGGGATGATGGTTCGGCAAAAGATGCCGAATCTCGATCTGGAAACGGCTTACAAGATTTTCAATGTCAACGCCTTCGGCGCCATGATGGCGATCCAACGCAGCATCAAACACCTGTTGCCGGGCGGATTGGAAGGACCGCCGCGTGAAACGCCTGGACGGATCATTGTGGTCACCAGTGTGCATGAAGTGATCGCGAATCCCAGTGACACGCTATACACGATGACCAAACATGCTCTGGGCGGAATGGTCAAGTGTTTGGCGTTGGACCTGTCGCCGCTAAATGTCACGGTCAACTCGGTGGCACCGGGTGAGATTGCAACACCGATGAACGATATGGGCCCCGAGGACATTGCGAGTTCCAAACGGCCCGCGATCCCGGTTCGCCGGCCCGGTTATCCGGATGAAGTCGGTGCGGTGATTGAGTTCTTGGCAAGTGAGAAAAGCGGGTTTGTAACCGGAGCACGCTGGACGGTTGATGGAGGGTTCGAAGCGGCCGCACCGATGGCGGCTTCAGGATATCGCGAAGCGTATCTGAAAAACTCGTAGACTCTGCACGTGAATCTGAAAACGCCGACGCACTGGCCGTTCATCAGCCAGGTCAACCGATCAGCGATCAATGATGAGTTAACCCACGGTGGGAATGAGCCAATTGAGCATCGGATGTAAATTTTTTTGATCTGGCACACCGCTTGCGTGAATGGCTTGATCGCGATGAGTCAACGGCGTTTGGTTGCAATGGGTGCCGACGTCCGTAGAACTCGCCGCTATCAGTTCAAAGAAGAACCTCCCACCCTCAATAAGTTTAGGAACGAGAACGATGAAACTTGCAATTTCCACATTGGCACTGTCGGTTTGTTTGGCGGCCGCCGGATGCAACGACAGCGTGTACGACGAGCAAGCCGACGCTGTCCGCGACAACACTCAAGAGTATGCGTCGGATATTCGCGACGAATCGCAATCCACCGCCGAGGCGATTCGCGACGAAAGCCAGCAAGCTGCTGAAAACATTCGCGACCGCTACGAGTCGGCTAAGCCAGCGGTCGAAGATAATGCCGAAGAGCGTGCCGACGCTATCGAAGATCGCGGTGAAGCAAAAGCCGATGCGATCGAAGAGCGTGGCGAAAACAAAGCGGATCGAGTCGAGTCGCAAGGCGAAGAGAAAGCGGACCAACTCGAAGAACTTGATGACGACGATGCTGTAGAAGAAATCGAGTAAACGTTCGACTCGGTAAGCCACACGCAAGTGATTGACTCATTTGCCTAAATTGAAAACGCGTAGCGATAATCGCTACGCGTTTTTTTTTGTGGGATAGGGTTGCAGTCTGTCTTTCAAAATGTTTCGCAAATGACATGAACCCTCCGTTGGCGTTTGGGCCGTTCCGCTAGAGATTTACTGGAATAGGCGTAGGTCGGCCAGCTTTGGAGGTAGTGGACGAGGCTACGAGTCCCAGCGACTGAGTGGCACGACGGGACTCGTAGCCTCGTCCACTACATAGAAAACACTTCACCCGCGTGATTTGTCACAAAACTCGAATGTTACTGAGCAAGGCTTACTGAGCGAGGCTTACTGAGCGAGGCTGCCACCGTCGAGAATTTGTTGTCCCACAAAAAGATAGCGGGGTTTGCCGCCACGACGATCAAGTCGATACAAGGCCGCACTTCGTACGTCCGATGACTCCGCCATTCGCTCGCCTCCGAGAAAACGAAGCGTTGCGATACTGAACGCTAACCAAACAGATCGGGGCACTTTATCGACCTTCGAGCACGGCTGTACCAAACCGTCATAAGGTCCGCCAATAAATTCGATCTCTTCTTGGTTGATTCGGACATCGACATCACCGCTCGTGACGCTCGATCGACCGCGAAAAACGTGCTCCAGCATTCGCTGGAAAAATACTATCACTCGCATTTGGATCCCCCCGGACAACGGTGGTGTTAGTAGGGTTCCTATCCAGCCGGATTTCCTTTCCGGGGTCCCCAACCCAAGCGAATGTCTGATGCAAGCAACCTGAATGTAGGGTGAACCATTCTCAATCCTTGGTTACCCAGAACGAAGCAATCAATGTGCCTTTGACAAGCGGATTTGTAGCGACAAATGAAAAAGGATGGGAGTCGCCGAGAATCGCTCCGATAATGCTCGGTTAAGTCGCCGTTGGATGCTCATTGACCAGCACGACTTTGCCTTGATCGACTCCGTTTTCAACACGTTGATGGGCGGCGGCAGCATGAGCCAGGTCGAAACAGCTATCGATGGTGATGGTCAATTTGTCTTGTTCGTACAAATCGATCAGGATGCGAAGGTCATCACCGCACGGTTTTGCCAACATCACCGTCCCCGACTTGGAAAGCGGCCACGTGACCAGCGTCATCAGCATGCCTTTGACGTCCGGCTCGGTTGACACATAGCGTCCGCCGGGGTTCAACACATCACGCGACTCGAAATAGCCCGATTTTCCCGCAGCGTCAAAAATGAGATCCCAGCGTTCGCTTGATTCGGTAAAGTCGACTTTCTCGTAGTCATAGAAATGATCGGCTCCGAGTGACATGCAAAACGCTTCGTTGTCGCCACTGGCGACCGCATCGACGTGACATCCGAAGGCCTTGGCAATCTGCACCGCGAACATTCCAACGCCTCCACTTGCACCGTTGACGAGCACGTGGTCGCCCGCTTCCATATTGCCATGGTCTCGTAACGATTGCAGTGCGGTGGTGCCGGCCAATGGGATGGCGGCGGCTTCTTCGATCGTCATCGAGTCGGGGATCTTTGCAGTCACGTCAATCGCACAGACCGCATAGTCGGCCAGCGCACCGCCGCGGGCATGATCGAGAAACGCGATCACACGATCGCCAGGCGAAAAGGGGGCGTCGTCGGCACATTCGGCAATCACTCCGGCGACATCGTATCCCGGAACGCGTGGGAATCCGCCTGGCAGCAACCCTTTCATTTCTCCGCTGCGAAGCCGATAGTCGATCGGATTGACGCTCGACGCCAATACCTTGATCAATACCTGGCCGGGAAGCCGACGAGGCATCGGATGACTCGCCAAATGCAGCACTTCGGCGTCGCCGTAATCATCGTAGACCACCGCACGCATGGTTCGATCAGAATGAGGAGCAGTCAAAACAGTGGATCTCCCTAGAAAAGTGACGCATCCGTCGCCACAGCACTCGCAGGTCGCCACCAAATGTGTGCGATTTACGTTGCGATAAAACTTAATAAAACGAACAGCAACAAGAGTGCAACTTGCGTACCGGCGAAAGTGCGCCTTGTACACTGTTAGTTGGTGCCTAATCACCCGGCCTACTGATCACCCGGCCTACTGATCACCCGATGTGAACCTCCTCGTACCTGCCGGATCGCGGCAAGGCTGATACGAATGAATAGTTTTGATCAAGATCCACTGGAGCCTGCAACGCACGGGCCCGCAACGCACGGGCCCGCAACGCACGGGCCCGCAACGCACGGGCCCGCAGCGCAAGGTCCTGCAACCCAGGGGCCTGCAACCAGCATTCGTGATCCCACATCAAGACGTCGCCGCATTTTTCTGGCCACCGTTGCCCTCATGATCGCGGTTTGGTTTGCAACGAACATCGCGGCATCGGTGCTGAATTCCTTGTACTTTTATCGCGGCCCGTTTGGGGAATCGACGATTCTGTCAATGATTTCGACGGGATTGATGGGCATTACCCAAGGGATCCTAGTCGCTGCTGCGCTGCAAATCGCGGTGTGGTGGCAATGGCCGGTGCCGCGGCGACCGTCTTGGAAGCTCCTCATTTTCTTGGTTGCCAGCTGCAGTGCGGTGAATCTTTATCCGTACTTGGACTTTCAGATGTGGGAGATGTTTGCAGAGCGATGGTTTGTGATGCTTGTCTTGATGCTCGTTTTTCATCTGATCGTCGTTCCGCTCTATCTGTTAGGGATGAGTGTCCCGGGGCGGCTGTGGCAGTTCCGCTTGCTGGATACCCGGGAGGACGAGAGGTCGAGCCAGCTTTCGTCGCCATCGCAGCAGCGCTGGAGCATTGCGGGGTTTATCACTTTGACGCTTTTGGTTGCCGTCTTGATGGCGGTGTACCAAGGGATGCGGCGGCTCTTTGAAACCGAACTCAGCAGCTCGGTTGTGGTGAGCTATCCACCGAATGATTTAGTCATGATGGTTTACCACGCAGTCGATATTATTACCGATTTAATCGTGTTATGGGCGGCCGCACTGAGCTGTTTTAGACGGCACCGTGTCGTCTTGCTGTTGTTGCTGTTTTCGATGACGCTCTCTGCGTTAGCCGAATTTGCCTACATGTCGATCATCAACCAAGGGCAATCCGTCATCCCAATTGGATGGTTTTCCATCTTTGTTCGCCATGGGATCAACGTCGCTACGGTCTACCTGGTTTCGCGATGGTGTTTTCGTCGCTGGCGGACGGCGGGCTTTCAGATACGAGGGTGGGTGCAGGGCCGCGAATTGGCAACTCGATGATGTCGTTACTTCTTCCTCGAGCGACTTCTTTCGCAACGACTTCTTTCGCAACGGCCTCGTTCGCAACGGCCTCGTTCATTGCGATGTCATTGGGGTTCTGACTTCACGCCCCAGTCATCGTAGTGTTTCGCACTGTCGGCATTCCAAGTCGGCGAGGATCCCCACAGCGGGACGGTTGCCAGCGATGCTTCCCATTCCCCCAGCATCTTGTAGAGCTGTTCGGCACGCGGACGGTCGGTATCAAAACGGTCGTCGGCTTCGGCAAGATCGCTGGTGACTTGAAATAATTGAGCAGGACGATGCGACAGCGTGATCAGTTTGTCCTGGCCATCGCGAACCGCTGTTTGGCCTTGCAGTCGCCAAAACAGCGTGCGACGAATTGGATCCGATTTTCCCTGCAGCAGTGGCAACAAATTGATGCCATCGTAGGCTCCATACTTTGCTTCGGCGCGACGCCGATTGCGTTTGTCTTCGTGAGACGGAGACGGTTTCAGTGGCAATAGCTCCGCCCCAGCCGCGGCCATAAACGTGGGCAACACATCCAGACTCGAAACCACCGCGTCGGTTCGTTTGCCCGCGGGGATTTGGCCCGGCCATGACCAAATCATCGGTACACGAACGCCCCCTTCGCGTAGAGAGCCTTTGACGCCCGAAAGCGGCCCATTCCAGCTAGCATTATTGGTGGCACCGCCGTTGTCCGAAAAGAAAACGATCAAGGTTTCTTCGAGTTGGTTGGTGCCGTCGAGATAGGCCCGAACACGTCCGACCCCACGATCCAGTGCGTACATCATCGCGGCATTAGTGCGACGTTTGGGATCGCGGATATGGGCGAACTTCGCAAGATCTTGATCCGTCGCCTGCATCGGCGTATGAGGAGCGTTGTAGGAAAGCATCACCATCCAAGGCTTCGATGCGGCTTCGTCTTGGCTTTGGATCCAGCGAAGTGCTTCGTCGGTGAAAAAGTCGGTCAGGTAGGGACTGGAAAACTCACGTAGCGGTTCTCCATTTCGCTGCAATTGATGTTTGTCGGGTGTGGGAAAGTAATTGTGGCTTCCGACCAACATGCCACAAAAATGGTCAAAGCCGCGAGCGTTGGGGTGATGCACTTCCTCGCTGCCCAAGTGCCATTTGCCAACGAGCGCGGTGGCGTAACCAGCCGAGCGAAGTTGATCTCCCAGGGTGTGCTCGCTCGGTGACAATCCCAGCAATTCGGGACGCGTGCCATAGGCGGCAGCGGATTGATTCAAATTCGACTCGTAACCAAAGCGACGTGGATCGCGTCCGGTCAACAGCCCCGCACGCGACGGTGAACAGACCGAGCTGGTGACATACGCCTCGCTACAAAAGACACCCGACTTCGCGAGTGAATCAAGATGCGGCGTCTGCAAATGCTGGCTGCCGGTGTAGCCGAGATCGCCATAGCCCATGTCATCGGCTAACACGATCAACAAGTTGGGATGCTCAACCGACGCCGCAGACACGCCACGGTGACAGACTCCGAAAAATGCGGCGAACGCGACCAATGCCGCATAAAAGGATCGTAAACGCAGCGGAAGAGCAATCGCTGCGTTATCGTTTGGTTTTGAGCTCATGATGTCCTGTGCCGGGCAAATTCGCGTGTTAAAAATTCCTCAGTGGCTGACCAATATCTTAATCCACAATCGTGAGCCGTAAGGCACCGGGTAGAGGGATCTTGGGTAAGTAAGGCACTGGGTAAGTAAGGCACTGGGTAACGCGTCAGACCCGGCCGCTCACGCGTCACGGCTCACTCAATCAACGGCCAACGAGCATACAAAGTCTCACACACCTGTATTGCGATGCGGCAAAAACAGCGAGCCATTTTTGTTTTTGATAAAAAGAAAGCGAGCCTGCCAGCCTAATCGTTGTCTAGATCCACAGGGGGCGGTTGATCCGCTCGGCGTGTAGGGCAACGGCCACTACGGAATCAGGCAATGGACGCAACGGGAACAACAAAATGAAAACACGTGAACTCAGCAATCTCGGCGTTCCCAAAGGATCGGCGATGCAAATCGCCAAAGATACGATCAAGGCGGCGGCGGAATCGGGGCTGCAACGCGCTGTGCTTCGTGACACGATCGCCAGCGTCGTCGACTCGCCCAAGTCTTTCCTTGAACATGAATTGTGGGGGAAATTGGCAGCCGAGTTGGCGGGGGTGTTCGCCGCCCAATCGCGTTACGTTGGTCGCGAGCAAGCTGCGCCCTGGCGACAATGGGGCAGCGATCTGGATCCGACCGCCGTCCAGCAGATGGCTCATGCCTGCGAATTGCCGATCTCGCACAGTGGCGCGTTGATGCCGGATGCGCACCAAGGGTACGGCTTACCGATCGGCGGAGTATTGGCGACCAAAGATTGCGTGATCCCCTACGCAGTGGGTGTCGATATCGCTTGCCGAATGAAAATGACGGTCTTGGATTTGCCCACCACCGCACTGCAGAAACAGCAAGACCGTTTGCGGGGGGCGATCGAGCGTGAGACGCAGTTTGGCATTGGAGCTCGGTTTCGCAAACCTCGCCAACATGACGTGATGGATGCCGATTGGAGCGTGTCACACATCACGAAAATGAACCGTGACAAGGCATGGAAACAATTAGGAACCAGCGGAAGTGGGAATCACTTTGTCGAGTTCGGAATTCTGACGCTTCCTGATGATGATCTCGGTCTGCAAGCGGGGCAATATTTGGCGCTGCTCAGCCACAGCGGGTCGCGAGGTACCGGGGCGGCGGTTTGTGATTACTACAGCCGCGTGGCCAAGCAATTGCATCCCGAGTTGCCACGTGAACTGGTCAACCTCGCTTGGTTGGATCTCGATTCCCAAGCGGGCGGCGAATATTGGGCCGCGATGAATTTGATGGGGGAATATGCAGCGGCAAATCATGCCTGCATTCACAAAGCAATCGCCAAACACCTTGGCGTCGACGTGATCCTGGATATCGAGAATCACCACAATTTCGCTTGGAAAGAAACCCATGGTGGCGAAGAATTGATCGTCCATCGCAAGGGAGCCACGCCCGCAGGAGCCGGAGTATTGGGGATCATCCCCGGTTCGATGGGGGCTCCGGGGTACGTGGTTCGCGGCAACGGTGTCGAGTCGTCGCTGCAAAGTGCAGCACATGGTGCAGGCCGCAAAATGAGCCGAACTGCAGCGAAACGTCAATTCAATTGGAAAGACGTAAAACCGTTTCTAGCCAAGCGAGGCGTGACGTTGATGTCGGCCGGGTTGGACGAAGTTCCGATGGCCTACAAGGACATTGATGAAGTCATGGCGTCGCAACGCGATTTGGTGGATACCGTGGCTCGGTTTGATCCCAAATTGGTCAAGATGGCTCCCGCCGGCGAACGTCCCGAGGATTAATTGCGACTTAGTTGCGACGTGGCGTCTGATTAAGCGTAGCGGAAGTCGTCAAGACTTTCGTTCGATTGACTTATGTCCGCCGAAACTCACTCGCGAGTTGCGCTACAGAATGCTTGATTTGCGGCCTTGGTCCGGCCTACGGGGATGGCTGCAACAGGTCCAATAACGATGCGGTCATCGTCGTAAATGCGGTCTTTAGCGTTTCCGGAGCATCCGGGTAATAGATTCCCGAATGCAGCGACGGTGCGGGGATCCCGAGCTGCTCGAATCGATCGAGTCGCGATTGATCGACGGAGCCAACGGAGTACATCAAGATCGGTACTCCGGCGATCCCATAGCGGCTAAAGTCCTCGCCTCCCATCGATTGTTCGCCTGGCACCATGTTTTCTACCCCAAGCACATCCGAAAACAGCTTGGTCATTCTTGCCGTTAATTCGTCATCGTTTCGCAACGACGGTGTCCCTTGGCTGATCAGCACATCGGGTTCTTCGGCGTTGTGCGCCATCGCTACCGCCAACGCACGTCGGCGAATCGCGGCGAGCACTTGTTGTCGCACTTCTTCGCTGTAACTTCGCACGGTTAATTGTAACTTGCAGTCATCGCCGATCACATTGTGTTTTGTTCCGCCATGGATCGAACCCACGGTCACTACCGCAGGCTCGATCGGTTTAACCTCGCGGCTGACGATCATCTGTAGCGACAAAACCAATTCCGCCGCTTGCACGATCGGGTCAATTGTCGAATGCGGAGCCGAGCCATGACCGCCACGCCCCTTCACGGTGATGTCGACGCTGTCGACGTTAGCGAGCGAATAGCCGGGCATCAAGCTGATTGCGCCGGTAGGTTTGTCGGCGCTAACGTGAATGGCCAAAGCATAGTCGGGCTTCGGAAACCTTTCGAACAAGCCATCTTTCAGCATCGCTTTGGCTCCCTCGCCCAGCTCTTCGGCCGGTTGACCGATCATGATCAGCGTTCCCGACCATTGATCCCGGTGTTCGCTCATGTAACGGCCCACTGCGGTCACATTCGTCATATGAATGTCATGACCACAAGCATGCATCACGCCCGTGCTGCTGCCGTCTTCGCGAGTTGCTTGCACGGTCGACGCGAAAGGAACCGGAGTCTGTTCGGTCACGGGCAACGCGTCCAAATCGGTGCGAATCATCACGACGGGGCCCTTTCCGTTGTGCATGATTCCGACGATTCCGTGACCTCCCACCCCGGTGGTCATTTCGAAACCGAGTTGTTTCCAAATTCCCGCCAGCTTCGCGGCCGTTTTCTCTTCTTCAAAGGAAAGCTCGGGGTGCTGGTGCAGCCAACGATAGAGTTCGAGGAAATGGTCTTGGTTCTGTTCAAACCATTGCGCAGGCGAGGTCGTGGCGACAGTCGATGTGGCCGGCGATTCCGCCAGCACCTGCGGCGTGTCGGTCATTCCTTTGCCGAGTAGAACTGTCAACAAAACGATCGCGGTACAAGAGCGAACACGCATGAAAATACCTTTGTCGAGGATCTGTGAACAACGCCAGACCTGCATTCTAAACGTTCGTCGTTGTGTCTGCTATGATTACGCGAGTTCAATCGCCCTTGATGGCTCAACAACGTCCTACCCCCTGCATAATGCCATGCAATTTTTAAGCGGTCTGCTACGCTCGGTCATCCGGCCGGTTTATGCTGACAACGAATGTCTTGATGACTTCCGCTGCGGACAACCCTGATTTTTCAGCCTGCAGATAGCACTCCCAGACTGACTTACGCTACTGGCTAGCAGCCTATCCCACTTTTACCCACCTGATTTGACTTATGCGAATTACATCCCTCCCGTTTGCATTTCTGGTTCTTGGCGGCTGCCTGTCGATGAGCACAGGCTGCGATTCGAAGCAGGAACCGGCGGATCCCGCTCCTTCGGCTGCCGTTGCCAAAGCCCAACCCGCCGCCACCGACGATCCCGACGCGGTTGCGGCGATCGAGGCAACATCGGCAAAAGTGAAGAAGGATGCCGACGGAGCGATTGTGGAAGTCGATTTTCGTGGCACCTCGATCGATGATTCGCAACTCGCTTTGCTGAAACCTCTAAAACGCGTCCGTTCGGTCCTGCTAGGCGGCACGGCAATCAGCGACGAGGGTCTGAAAACACTCGCCGAGGTTGGCACCCTGGAAAACGTTGATTTGCGGGATTGCAAAATCGGTAACGCGGGACTGGCCAATCTGACGCCGCTTTCCAAATTAAAAGCACTGCGATTGTCAGGCAAAAGTGGCGACTGCTCCGTTGACGACGACGGCATGCAGCACGTTGCAAAATTAGAAAACCTGAAAGTATTGGCGATCGACTTCTTGTGGATCAGCGAAGTGGGGCTTGAAGAATTAACTGGCCTGAAAAACTTGCAAGAGCTGTACATGGCCGAAACCACAATCGGCAACGATGCCATCACGATCCTGGCGAACTTTCCAAATCTTAAAAAGCTGCGTTTAGCGAAAAACCAGATCGATGCGATGGGGATGGCCGAGCTGCCGAAGATCAAGAACCTCGAAGAACTTGATATCAGTGAGTGTGCTCAGCTGTTTGATGATGCAATGCAACCGCTCAGTGAACTGACTCAGCTGAAGAAACTGAACGTGTGGCGAGTCAATATTTCGGATGCGGGGGTTGAACCGCTCAAGGGGCTGACCTCGCTCGAGTCGTTGAACCTAGACAACACACGGCTTACCGATGCGGGAATGCCTTACCTGAGTGATCTGAAAAAATTAACGTTCTTGCATTTGGGATCGACGCAAATCAGTGACGCGGGACTGGTTCACTTAGAGGGGCTGACGGCACTAAGAGATCTGAAAGTGACCCGTACCGCGGTCACTCAAGAGGGCGTCGATAAGCTGAAGAAGAAGCTGCCCAAGACCGAGATTCAGCTGAAGTACATCGAAGGCGAGTGATCTGATTCGTCAGATCAGGCAGCTGTGTTCCCGTAGCGAAAGTCGCGAAGACTTTCGACCAAGATTGGACGTCATCAGCGACTGCGTTGCCGGGCCAATGATTGTCGCTCGGCTTTCCAAGCCGTTAGCGTGCGGCAGACGACGACGCTGTTGCATCGTTGATTTGCTGATCCGCGTAATGGGCGGCGATCAAGGCTAATGCGGAACACAGCAGCGGATCGTTCTCTTTCATCAATCCACTTCGTTGATTGACGATGCTGGCGTCAGGTCTCTGGTGACGCTGCAAGCGATGCACTAATTGCTCAGCCCAATCGCCGCCGATCCCAAGACGCCAATAAGCCTCCGCTCGCACAGCTTGATGGTAAAAGTAAACCGCATCGCCCCACGGCTCAGGATGCTCGCGAGGAATACCTTCGGGGTATTCCCAGTCGCTGTGTTGCTGGAGCCATGCCCGGGCGGACATCACGCGTTCATCTGACGCGTCGCCTCCCGACGCCAGCAGAGCGATCACACCATCACACGTCGCCGTCGCATAACTGCGAAGATAGGTGTGCCCATTTTTTTGCCCCATTCGTCCCTTGTTTGCCGCTATTACAAGCGGTGAGAAGTAAAAACCGCCGTCATACAAATAGCCTTTCGCACGCGGGTCGAGATTGACAGCGCTCATATCGCCAGGATGAGGACGCGGTTCACTCGGATGCTTTTGCAGCAATCGAAGAAAGTGCTGCGCGTTTGAGTAGATTTGATCCAGCTCAGGATTTGGCGTAGTCGATGCCTGATCATCATACGATGACCTGTCGTCGGTAGCACGGATCGCCGCCAATGCCCAACGTGTGTGCGACAAATCCATATGCCCGGTTTGTCCCGGTGGTTGAGTTCCCCCGAATCCCCATCCGCCGTATGCGAGATCTGACTTCGAAAAGCCACGTGACTCGGTAAATTGTTCACGGATTAAAAAACGACGCAGTGAATCAACCGCGGCGTCGTTGTCAGGCATCGCCTCAAAACAACGCAGTGCAAATGCACTTGCAAACACCGGATACTCCAAAACATCCGCGTCCGCCACACCGAGGACACCGTTTCGCATTTGGTTGATCATCCATGATCGCGCCCGAGCTGCGGCAACCGATTCGGCAAAACTGGAATTGCAATCTTGCAGGATCGACAACACAAATGGCGTCAACGCCTGCCCGCTTTTCAGCAACGCATACGTCTGACTTTTCCAGCCCCCATCGGGCGATTGTTGACCAATCAGATAATCACTCAATGACGTGATCAGCGACTGAGATTGTGATCGCACCACGTCAAGCTCCGACGCAATAAGTGACCTCAACTGCGATCCGGGGATCGATGCGGCGATTCCGCTTGCCAAAAAAATGCGACGAGATATTGGGGTGTTCATAACGCAATAACCAACATGGGGACGGAGTTTGCGATGTGGAGGTTTGGCGTCCAAACGGAACCGACCGAGTGAGCCGTGACGCGTGAGCGGCCGGGGCCCACGCATTACCCGGTGCCTTACAGCCCACGGCTCACAACTGCGAGGCGAAAGGATCGAGTGAGCCGCTTACCCGTCGTGGACGTGGCTACACGTCCTGCACGAAGGATCTTTAGCAAGATCCACTACTTTGGGTGATACAATTGACGTACCCACAACGCATCACACTACTTTGCCGATGCGACTCGCTTCAGCAATTTGATGTCGTTTTGCGTCGTGATGACTTGCAGTGCCGCTGCGGTACAGAACACCGGGCTGGTGATGCAGTGGTGCCCATTCCAGCTGCCATCGGGGTTTTGTATTTTGCCCAGTCGCTGAGTCATTTTGGAGTTCCATTTGTCCCAAGCTTCACCGCCTGCGATCACTAGCGACTCGCTTGTCATCAAATAGCTGAGGAATTCTTCGCCGCCATTGTTGCCAAAACCGGCCAACAAACTTTCGTCCCCGAGCCGTTCTAGCTGGGCACGATTTTGCACGACGGCATCTCCCAGCACTTTAGCCTGGCTCGCATCTTGACCAGCGATTTGCAAATTTTCTTCGTTGACCTCAGCATCCGCTTGCAATTTGCCTTGTTTCTTCGCTTCTTTGATCGTCTGAAACGCCTGTGCCGCGTCGACCGCATTGCCTCGCAAGCCGCCCGAGAATGCGTACAATTCAACACCGGCCGCGGCGGTTGCCGACGCCTTGCCAGTCGTCGTATTCACATTCTGTTTCTGATATTCGCGTGCCTTTTCCAGTTTCTTAGCATCGACGTTTTTGCCAAGTGCCCTCGCAAGTTCGAGTGAGTTACAGTTCCAAGCTGACTGTAGCACTGGAGCCCAGCCACCGCCGCTATTCCAGCTGCCGTCTTTCGCTTGGGTTCGTTGCATTCGTTCTAAACAGGATGTCAGCGCGGCCTCGACTCGCTTGTGCCAAGGGTCGTTCTTTGGCAGGGCGTCCGAGACTCGGGTCAAAAATTGTGCTGTCATCGCAGTATCGATCATCGGTCCCAATTTCCGTTGCGGCTGCGTCCCTTCGATCGATGTGATTCGGTCAGCATTGGGTTCCGCGTTCTCAACCACCTTCACTAGATAGTGCATCGCGTTGACCACAGCGTCGCGATACTTGCCTTCACTTGGCGTATGTCCGGCTCGCAACAGTGCCGTTGCGGCAAAGGCAGTGGTTGCAGGATCGGAGGGAGATTTGGCAGGGTCGAGTACCTGTTGTCGAGCATGACTGCCACCGCCCCAGCCACCATCGGAATGTTGTGCCGAAACGAGCCAACTGAGTCCCTGTTTGACGACCTTGGCGGTCGCCTTCTTTTCCTCTTTCTTCTGTTGTTTGTTGCTTTTCGCCTGCTGCTTTTTGCTCCCCTCATCCGCTGGCTCTGCGGTGGACTCGGTCGCAGGCAATTCGGCAGGAAGCGACGCCGGTTCGTCGGCCACAAGATTCAAGGTCAAAATGGTGGCAATCGTTCCGCATAGAAGGCTGCGAGAAAGCAATCGAGCCGCGAATGCTGTAGTGGACATGACGTTCTCTCCGAAAGAAACAAGAAAAGGATTCGCGTGAACGCAAATGTCCGCCACGCGAAGGGAGCTTGCACTATCGAAGTTAAACGAATCCAAGTCCGTTTTATTAGGAAAGCAGATGCTTTGACCTGAATTTTACAATCGCCTGAGATTCAAAGACCAAAACTACCCAGTTTGCCAAAAAGGTGTCCGACACCTTTTTTAGGTGCGGTCCGACAACAATCGAATCGTTTCGTCGACTTGGTCCGAGAAATCGCTTGGCAAATTTGAGCTCGGTGCTAGCGAGGCGATTTGGCGATGGCGTGGGGTCGCCGAGGGCACTTCGCCGTCGCTATTGGATTCCCGCTCGTCACGGAAGGAATCCGCAATCGCACGGTCATTGGTGCGTGGGTCGGTGGTATCCGACGAATCGCGTGGCGAATTTTCGGCGATTTGAGGAATCTGCACAGGCGGAAGCACCTGTTCGCCATCTGCAGACGTGTCGTCTTGCTCGCCACCGCCAACAGTGCCACCGCCCGTTCCGTTGCGATTGATCTCGTTAAGAATCAGCAGGGCATCGAGCGCGGTGACCGATCCATCTGCGTTCACGTCGTAGCCGAACGCGGGGTCACCCGCGCCCACAGGGCCGGGGCCGTAAACGTTCAGGAAATTGATGATTGCCAACGCATCGGCGGCGGTAACCGAACCACCGTTATCAACATCGTAAGGATTCGAGTCGTTGTGGAACGGGGTCTCGTTTTCGAGAACATCGATCACAAAGGTCGACGACAGCGGTTGGAACTGGTTGTTCGAATCGGTCGCGGTGACTGTCAATTGAATCTCGCTTTGCGTCGACTGCTCGACGAATTGATCGTCGATCAGTTTCAATTGGCCGTCAACCACTTCGAAACGCGTGTCATCGACGGTCAACACATAGCGAGCGCTGACGGATTGGCCATCCAGCGTAAGCGTGCCCGCCACGGCACCGGATTCGAACTCGACCACCGATCCCCCGACCAAGCTCAGTACCTCGGGTTGTTCAGGCAGATCCTTGACGCGAATCGTGATCGGCTGCGTGAAGGGCACGCCGTTGATGCCGAACTCTTTTGCGGTCACGTTGACCACGATTTCTTGGGTGTCTTCGAAGTTTAGTGAAACGCCGTCAGCCAACCGCAAATCCGAACCATCGATCACGAAACGATCGTCATCCACCGTCAAAATATGGAATTGCTCGGTGTCTTCGTCGATTACAAATAGCTCGGCTACCGTGTCGCCCACCGCGTTCTCGAACACGGTGGCTTCGCTCGGCGAGATGCCGGTGATTGGATCATTGGAATCGGTAACAGTGATTGCCGGATAACTGACTAGTTCTGTTTCCGTTTCAGGGTCCGTGACGGAAACGGTCAAAGGAATCCAAGGCTCGACTTCAAAATTCAGTCCTTCGCCGTTCGCGCCGCCGATGAAAATCAACATGCCTTGATCATTGACTTGAAAGCGAGGGTCGTTGACCTGGATTACGTGATTGTTCACACCGTCAGCGTCGATCACTTCGACAAGTCCTATATCATCGCCGAGCGCAAGGGCTTCGGGAATCGGATCAAAGTGGAAGATGACATCGACGGGAGGGTCGGCAACGGGGGTGACCGTGATCAACAAATCGATCAGTTCGGATTCGGTGACGCCATCATGAATCGTAACGCTGACCGAATCGGTGCCGTAGAAATCAGGATCGGGTTTATAAGTAACCGAACCATCCACCGCGACGCTGACCGTGCCATGCGACGCCGTTCCTTTTTGTACGATCACGAACTGGTCGTTCTCGATGTCCGATGCCCCAACGCGAACTCCGGGGGCTGCGAGATTGAGCGTTTGGTCTTCGCTGGTCGACAGCGCAGGCAGACTTTCGTAGTTCGGCGCCGTATTGTCGCCTTCGACGAACAACGCGAACCGAATCGGATCGGCATCTTGATTGTCGGCAATCTTGACGCGATGCGAATCGGCACGCCGCAGCGAAACTTCGATGACCCCTGTGGAACCGAGCACCGCGATCGCTTCGGGTTTTCCTTTGCTGGCGATTGCCACTAATTCACCGATCGTCGACAAGTCGATCGCCTGGTCCGCAATCACCGATCCGTCTCGCAGATCGACGACCTGCAACAGAGTGTCCACTGGCGAGACGGTCATTAGTAGATCACGAGCCCCATCGAGCGTGACGGGGCCTGTCATTTCGGGAAACGAGTGGAGCGAAGCGAAATCGGCGTTTGCGTCCAGCACGCTGACACCGCCATCGATTTGCCTTAGTACCAACAATCCCGACTCGTCGTCAAAGTCCAGCAGGCTGCTGACGCCCGCCACTTCGATCGGATCGGTGCTGATCATCGAAGCGGTTTCGTTACTCCACAGTGACAGCTTCAAGCCATCTTCGCCTGCCCAGGCAAATACGCTGCGAGGTCCTGTGTCCGATGTGATCACGGTTGTGTCCGCAGGCACGATCGTGGTCGTGGTCGATACCACGAGTCCGAGATCCGCATCGGAAGCGTCCAGCGATTGGACCGCAACTGGATCCGCGCTGTCGGCCAACGCCACACCACGTCCGTCGCCATCGATGGCAATATCGGACCACAATTTCGAGGACTCGCTGCCTGACAAATCGATCGCATCGACGGTGCCCGAAGCAGGGTCCACGATCCATGCCGAATCGCCGCCCACTTCGCCGCCGATCACCAGCAGATTTCCGTCAGGCAACGTTTGCAATTTCGTCAAATGGGTGCCAACCGAAATCGTTTCGTTTTCGGCCGCAGCCAAGTCAGCGACTTCGACCCCCGTTTCAGTCAACACATAACCGCTACGATTTCCCGCGGCCAGCAAACTCAACGCATCTTCGATCGGCGTCGCTGCGGTCTCGATCGTGGCTTTGAACGGGTACAGCTGGTCCTGGACACTGGTGCCGTTGAATAAGCGGACTTGGTAATCACCATCGCTCAGGCCATCAAAACGAAACGCGCCTGCGGCATCAGCAACCGCAATTTTTTCGCCCTTCTCGAGGACTGCGTTGTTATTGGTATCGAGGTAGACCAGACGGCTGGGGAGGGAATGTTCGCTCGCTTCTTGGCGAAAGGAATGGTCCAAATCGTCAAAAACCACGCCCGTAATCGCCGCCAGGACGCGGCGGTCGCCAAGATGTTCGACAATGGGACGACGCCGAATGCGAATCCGTCCGCGTTTTGGAGGTTGAGTGTTGGATGATCGACGTTTGGTCATCTTGTTTGATTCTCGGTAGGACTTGTCGCGATCTTGGTTTTACCCGCCAGGCTTTTCCAAAAGCATTTGACAGGCAAGCACATGCGGTTGGAAGCAGCTAAACAGGGAAAAGTTCCCTTGGAAACAGCCTTCTTGGGGGAGAACCCAAGCACAACGGAGTACGATGAAATCAAATCGACGACGTTGGTGGCCACCACACAGGAATTAAGACTGTTTATCATAAGCAGTGCACGGTGGTTTTGTACGAAGAATTAGCCGCAAAAACAGACCGAAAAGTGCCCGCCCGCTCGATAAGAACGCGTAAACTGCGGTGATTGAGCTCGGACATTGCCGAAATTCAGTTCGTCTTTTTTCAAATCCTATCCATTTTCTCCAGCCCCGCTAAAGTCGCGGGAGGCGTTTATGTTGAATCACTGTCATGTTTTCCGCCAAATCGGGCTCGTTTCTGCATCTGTGTTCGCCACAGCCGTCTTGCTTTCGCCGCTGTATGGGCAAAGTGAGGAGGATTATGAATCGATGCAGGAGCAGATGGAGATGGGATACGGCGGTGAATCACGTCAATCTGCTCCCACGTCAATTTTTTCATCGATGAATCTGGCGCCGCTGATGGCCGCTTCGGTCCCAGCGATGGAGGACAAACGTCCACCTCTGAAGAAACAGTGTGATGAAGCGTTTTTAGACGGGCGAATGGCGACCGCGCTGGAATTATTCTTTGGCAACTTGGTGATCGAGCCAGAGAAGGCCAGCGAGCAGCTCAACAGCGTCAAGTACAGCGCGATGCTCAAACGCCCCGTGTGGCAGATCCGCTGGGGTGTCTCGTTGGCGGTACGAGGCGACGATGCTGGCGACAAGGGGGCGATCACGGAAGGCTCGGGAGGCAATCGAGGAAACTCAGGCTTTCGCGGGGAAGATTTTGGTCCGAGCGAAATGGGGCCAGATGAGTTTGGCATGGGCGACGGGGCGATGGGACGCGGAAATAATGCGGTTGCCGCGGCGAATTTGGACCAAACCGCCGAAGCAGAACTCGAAGAAGCACTGGGGTTGGTGGCGGAAGTCACTGCGGAGCAATTTTCACTGCGATTTTCGCGGGGTGACTTTGGCTTGGCACTCTCGTCCATCGTGCCAGCCCCACCTGTGGTTGAAACGCCACGCAACGGTCCCAGCGATGCAATGGATCAGGAAATGAACGAGTCGATGGAGCGTGAGCGGATGGAGCAAGAGCGGATGCGGATGGAGCAAGAGCGGATGGACATGGAGATGGAGCGATCAATGGATTCGGGCTCCGAATTTGGCAGCAACCGAGCCGCCAAGATGGAGGTGGTCCAACCGCTTGACGAGACACCAAAGATCGACGCCGGACTCGAGCCATTTCCGATGTGGAAGCCTGGGATTGTCTATCTCGGATCGGTCAGTTCGGCCGAATCGACGAAGAAAGCCAAAGCTCGTGACATCGACTTTATCTTGCATTTCGATGTGGTTTTGAAAGAGGGCCGCGACGGGGCGATCCAGAACATCTCTCGTTGTCGGATGATTCGCGTTGCCGATGGCAAAACGATGGGACTTTCCAAGCCGTCGGATAGCATCGAAGTCCAGCGTCCCGGCACCATTGCACGCGATTACGTGAACGAACAGATCGCCAATCTGTTTGCCATCATCGATCGACAAATGGTCTTGGTCGCGATGCCAAAGTTGTCGCCCGAGATTGCCAAGCGACGCATCGCCTCGCTGTTCTCTGGGTCCAAAGCCGATCGTTTAAAGGCACTTGCTGAGATTCGGCTGTATCAATCTCAGCAATTGATCAGTGACGAGGATGTCGAAAAAGCGTTCTATATCGTTGGGGGGGCCGATGGGATGAAAATGCTGCATGGCACCCAAGAGGATCAAATTGCTACGGTGCACGAGTGGGTGACCGAGACATTGACGATCGAAGAATAGATCGCAAGCTTCCAAGGGTTCTTCGGCACCGCAAGCGTTTTCCAACGCAAATTCCCTGCCGCACAATTTGCATGACGATCCTCGTCATGCAAACAGTACGGCAGAGATGAATTCAAAGTGGCTGGTGTTTCCGCTATCCCTGGCGATCCAGCGTCATCTTGGGCAGCGTCGTCGGCTGGGGTGACATCAGTCGGGGGCTCCAAACCCGTCGACAAACTCACATCGCCACCGGCATCAAGACATCTGCCGCGGGGGTTAAACGCACGTTCTTGCAGCGTGACAATTGGAATTGGCGAGGAGCTTCGCGGCACAGGCATAAGCCCAGGAAGCGATAGCTGCCCATAAACCGAATCGGGCTGACGATTCGGTGGGTTTGATTGCCCTCGGCATCGACGTAATCCATTTCGATGACGTAATTGTCACAGTCGTGCATGGCGCGTCGCAAAATCGTGTTCATAGGTACCTCGAAAGAATTTAGGGGAAGTCGTTTGCTTGACTACTTCCAATATTCGTGATGCCTTTGACACGTCAGGTCACGACGTCAAAAAAATTTTTTTGAACTGAGAAAAGACGAGGTGGCGGCGCCAAAAACAGTGCGTTCCCGACGCCGGAGGCCAACGCCGAGTGTCCCAGAAAAGTTTTGAAGTTGCGAGTTTTTCACAACCTGACGCATCCGTTTTGAAGTTGCGCTATTGTATTTAGGGGCAAAGCCCCGGACGTTTACCTAGCCCAGCCCATCGGGCTGGGACCAAGAAAACCGATGAATTGTAGGGCCAACG